>JBKJPR010000497.1:0-9534 GCA_046594275.1 Sediminibacterium sp. | reverse complement strand
CATATATACCAGGTGTGTGGCATATTTGGAAATGCTCCGGTCATTACTCAGCTCCTGGATCATGGGTATATAATGTTCCATCCGCACAAATTCCACATAGCGGTTTTTGATCTTCCGACTGCGGAACCATACATACATCACCACAAATAAACCGCCGCCCACGATCAGGGTAACATAACCGCCATTTAAAAACTTTTTGAGGTTGGCTACCAGGAAGGAGGTTTCAATGGCAAGGTATACGATCAGGTAGAGGTATATCCATGCCCGTGGCGCCCTCCGGCTGACCAGGAAATTGGCAAAAAGAATAGAGGTGCTGATCATACACATGGTGATAGCCAAACCATAGGCCGCACCCATATTGGACGATTTCTGGAAATACAGGACAATGCCTACACAACCGATAAACAGCAATAAACTGATGCCCGGTATATACAACTGCCCTTTTTCTTCGGTGGGATAATTGATCTTCATTTTGGGCCATAGGTTCAGCCGCATGGCTTCACTGATCAACGTAAATGAACCGGATATAAGAGCCTGGCTGGCAATGACTGCTGCCGTTGTTGAAATAATAATGCCGGGTAATTTAAACCATAGCGGCATCATACCGATAAAGGGGTTGAATCCTGCATCAATAGCCTCAGGGGTAAACGTATGGTTTTTATAATTAGCCAATAGCCAGGCGCCCTGGCCGAGATAGTTCAATATGAGGGCTGTCTTTACAAATATCCAGGAGATACGGATATTGCCTTTCCCGCAATGTCCAAGGTCGCTGTATAATGCCTCAGCCCCGGTTGTACAGAGAAAGACTGCCCCCAATAACCAGAAACCTTTGGGGTAAGTAGTAAGCAGTTCAATGGCATAATAAGGGTTCAGTGATTTGAAAATACTGATATCATCAAACAAATGCGCGCAACCAAGGATAGCCAGCATGGCGAACCAAAGTGTCATAATAGGGCCGAATAGTTTCCCCAAAGAAGCGGTTCCGAATTGCTGCATGAAAAATAAGACCGTAATGATGCCAATTACAATGGCCACAATGGTGCTTTGCTGTATATCGTGAAAAGCAGGCAATTGTTTTAAGCCCTCAATAGCAGAGGTAACGGTAATGGGAGGGGTAATGATACCATCGGCCAATAAGGCTGCTCCGCCAATCATGGCAGGCACAACCAGCCATTTACGGCGCCTTCGTACCAATGCGTAGAGACTGAAAATTCCACCCTCACCTTTGTTATCCGCTTTCAGGGTAAGAATTACATATTTGACAGTAGTCTGCAGAGTAAGGGTCCATATAATACACGATAAGGAACCGAGGATCAATTTATCGGTAATGGCTCTCCCGAGAATAATCTCATTTAAAACGTAAAGCGGCGAAGTACCGATGTCGCCGTAAATAATCCCCAATGCTATGATAAGTCCGGCAGTGGTAACCTTGTTAAAATTCTTGCTCACACGAAGAGGGTTAGTACTTTTAAAAACAGGAAATATTTAACAAATGTATAGGTAAAATCAATCTCCTCTGGTAAATATTGCCGCTACTGCCCGCCGTTGTGCTTTTACTGTTAATTTAGGGTACTGTACGCGCCGTAAGCCTTACATTTGAGATACTAAATTGTACACTGGAGGATGAAAAAACAAGTACCCTTATTGATAGCCTGTTTACTATTTACCTCTTTAATCGGGTATAGCCAGAAAATAACGTACTCGGAACCTGACAGGGATGATTCCCGTACACTCAATTTTGAGGTGGTGGGTAAAATGAACGGGAAAATACTGGTTTATAAAAATTACCGCGATCTCCATTACATAGCTACGTACGACAATGATATGAAGATGACCGAAAAGGTCAAACTGGAGTTTCTTACTTACCGGGTAATCAATACCGAATTCATCCAGTACCCCGATTACCTGTATATGATCTACCAGTACCAGCGCCGGAGTGTGATGTATTGTATGGCTGTAAAGCTTGATGGTTCGGGGAAGAAACTCGGAGAACCTGTTCAGCTCGATTCAACTGATAACATTAATTATTCGGCCAATAACAAGATCTATTCCGTTATCAACAGCGATGACAAACAGAAGATCATGGTATTCAAGATCAATACCCGTAACGATAAATTGCATGTGCTTACCACCAGCCTGTTAAATAAGGACCTTGTCTTACAGAAGAAGACACGCCTCAATATCAATATGCCGCAGCGGAATGATTTCCTGTCAGAATTCACGTTGGATAATGAAGGCGATATGGTTTGTGTAAAGGCATCGGGAACTACTTCGAACGATAATATCAACAAGATCACGCTGATCATCAAACCGGCCCTGTCGGACTTTTATTCAAGCGCAGACCTGAAAGTGGGTAATATTTTCCTGGATGATGTCCGGATCAAAGCAGATAATATCAACAAGCATTATCTCATTACATCTTATCTCAGTAAAACAAAACGTGGCAATATTGAAGGATTGTATTACACACTCTGGGATAAGGTACAGAATAAGGAAATACTCAATGCCACCACGGTATTCTCTGAAGAGTTCAGGGAAGATGCGAGAGGGCAGGGCAGCCTGAAAACTGCTTTCAACGATTATTTCCTCAAAAATATCATCCTGCGAAAAGATGGTGGATTTATTATTGTTTCTGAATCGGCCTATACCAGTTCGCGGGGTAATACACTGAACCGCTGGGATTACCTCTATGGGTCTCCTTACTGGAACCCTGTTGATTATTATTCATGGAACAGCCCTATTGGTTATTATCCCTGGTGGCGCTCCAGCATTTACAATAACAGCAATGCACTTACCCGCTATTTTGCCGATAATGTAGCCGTGATATCATTTGAACCCAACGGTAAAATGGAATGGAGCAATGTGATCAGGAAATCGCAATACGATGATAATACTGATAACTTTATAGGTTATGGCATATTAAATACTGGCGACCAGTTGCATTTTATTTTCAATCTCCAGGAAAAAAGATCCATGATCCTGTCTGACCAGAGTGTGTCGCCTTCCGGCCAGGTGAACAGGAACCCGACTTTTAAAAATCTTGACAAAGGATATGATTTCATGCCCCGCCATGCCAAGCAGGTTAGTGCGCGGGTAACCATTGTTCCGTGCCAGTACCGGGGATTTACCTGTTTTGCTAAACTTGAATTCTAATTATTGCCAGCGTGGTTTTTTTATTCAGAGACAAATCGATCATCAATATTTTTTTTCTTGTCATTCTCAGTATTGGCGTGCACCTGCATTTTTTTGTCAATACCCCGGGGGTGGTCACCGATAGTAATGATGGGGTGTTTTCCCTTTTTCTCCGGGAATATGTGTCCACTATTCCACAGACCTTTCTTTTTATTATCTACCATATGATCCTGTTGTTACAGGCTATACGGCTTAACATGGTATTGAGCGATCTGCGGATGTTTCAATACAATACCTATACTGTAGCCATGGCCTATGTGTTGCTGTCGGGTATCCTTATTCAATGGTGCAGTATTTCCGCGGCACTGGTGGCCAATTTTATGTTGATCTGGCTGTTCATTAAACTGAGCCGGTTATATAATCATCCTTCTCCCAAAACCCTGCTTTTTAATACGGGATTGATCGTGGGTCTGTCTGTTATCTGTTACCATCCTACTGCCATATTGATTCTGGTTGTTTTATTTGCACTGGCAGTGGTGAGGCCCTTCAGGCTGGCAGAATGGGTGATATTATTGATGGGTATCCTGCTGCCTTATTATTTCCTTTTCGCTATACTCTTTCTGAAAGGCAACACATCCGGGTTCTCTTCTTTTATCCCTTTTTTAAGATGGAACCTGCCTTTACAGGAATGGAGTATACCGCTGGTTATCCGGTTATCTGTTTTGCTTGTCAGCTTAGTGGCCGGATTGATCTATTGGCAGATATTCAATAAAAGAATGGTGATACAGATCCGCAAAAACTGGGGGGTAATGATGGTTATGTTGCTGATATTATTGCCCATCCCCTTCATTTTTTATCATGCCGGTATAGAATCTGCTTTTATGAGCCTGCTGCCGCTTGCTGCCTTTGCATCAAATGCTTTTTCATATCCCAGACGCCTGGTTTTGCCAAACCTGCTGTTCTGGCTGGCTATCGCCATACTGGTGTATAACAACTGGATATTGATCAAAAATTAGACCTGACTTAACGGGTCAGGTATTACCTTTGTCACTTATAAATAAGCCTTTCAGGATAAAAACCAGCCTATGAAGTTTGGTGTTGTTGTTTTTCCGGGATCTAACTGCGACAGGGACATGCAGGATGCACTACAGAACGACCTTGGTAAAGAAGTGATCATGCTCTGGCATAAGGATAAGGACCTGAGTATGTTTACCACAGAAGACTGCATCATTTTACCCGGCGGATTCTCCTATGGCGATTACCTGCGTTGCGGCGCCATTGCGCGCTTCAGTCCCATGATGCAAAGTGTGATTGAATTCGCCAATAAAGGCGGTAAAGTACTCGGTGTGTGTAATGGTTTCCAGATATTATGTGAAAGCGGTTTACTGCCGGGCGTATTGTTGCAGAATGCCAATCAACAATTTATCTGCAAAAACGTTTTTATAAAGAACGGTGAAGGTGAGGCTTTGAAAATACCCATTGCCCATGGAGAAGGGAGATACCATGCAGATGAGGCAACCCTGGATGAACTGGAGGCGAACGGGCAGGTATTATTCCGATATTGTAATGAAAATGGCACAATTAATGCGTACGATAACCCCAATGGCGCCCTCCGTAATATTGCTGGCATCCGGAATAAGCAGAATAACGTATTTGGTATGATGCCACACCCTGAAAGGGCCAGTTCAGAAGCCATGAATAACCTGGACGGGCGGAAAGTGTTTGCTTTATTAGGGTTGAATTAACAAATACAATGTAAGCTCCTATAAAGGGTTACGTCATTGATTATAATCAGAATTACTATATGAAAAAAGTAGCTTTTACCTTGTTTTTTGCAGCGCTCACCAGTATGGTGATTGGGCAGATGAATAACCCTGTAACCTGGACATACGAGGCAAAGAAAAGATCGGCGGGTACTTATGATATCGTTTTAACAGCCGATGTGGCGCATCCCTGGCATATCTATTCGCAGAATACGGGGAAAGGCGGGCCTATTCCCACAACCATCACCCTCAAATCAAACCCACTGATTAGCTATACCAAGGGTAAAGCAAAAGAAGTGGGTAAACTGGAAAAGACCTTCGACGAAAATTTTAAAACAAATGTTCTTTTCTTTTCAGATAAGGTACAGTTTGTGAAGACCGTAAAAGTAAAAGGCGGAATTAAAACCAATCTCAGCGGTACGGTTGAGTATATGGTCTGTGATGAAAGCAAATGTTTACCTCCTGTTAAAAAAACGTTTGACCTGAAACTCCTATAATATAGAATACCCCGTTCCTTAACAACTAACTGCCTGAATGAAAAGACTATCAATTGTATGTGTTGCTTTATTGGCATGCATTTTTTTACCTGCCCAGAACGATAGTTTATTACAATGGCAGGTTCAATCCAAAAAAACAGGAACCGGGCTGTATCAATTAACAGCAAAGACCACGATACCTCAGGGCTGGCATGTATACGGCAGCAATCCATCTGTGGAAGGACTTGAATCAGTAAAGTTTGTGCCGGCCTACGAAAATGCAGAACTGTTGGGCCAGGTTTCATTTGACCGGTCTCCCCAAAATTTTAATGACCCGCTTTTTAATAAGGTAAACATATATACCAGTACGCTGGAGATAAAGCAACAGGTAAAGATCAATGGATTTATACCCGCCACTTTAAAAGGAACCCTTAATGCAAGTCTGGGTAAGGCGGGTGAATTTATTACATCAGAACAACCATTCGAAGTTAGCCTGGAGGGAGGTGCGGCTGTATCAGATGAATTTAAAAGAATCAAAATATCTTCTATAGACCTTGATCACCCGGCAAAGGATTGCGGAAAGAAAAACGAGATCGCCGGCAGCGGGGTACTATCCATTTTTTTCCTGGGCTTTCTCGGTGGATTGATTGCCCTGCTTACACCCTGTGTATTTCCAATGATACCGGTTACGGTTTCTTTTTTCACCAAAAGAGCCGCTAACAGGAAGCAGGCTATACGTAACGGGATAATGTACGGTTTTTTCATTTTCCTGATCTACCTCTTAGCCAGTGTGCCTTTTCATGTACTCGGAAATGTGCAGCCGGAGATATTCAATAATATTTCCACCAATGCATGGCTGAATGTTCTGTTCTTCATTATTTTTATCTTCTTCGCTTTCTCTTTCTTTGGTTATTTTGAAATCACCTTGCCAAGCGGTGTTGCCAGTAAAGCCGATTCGAAAAGTGGGTTGGGTAGTGTAGGCGGTATCTTTTTCATGGCGCTAACATTGGCCATCGTTTCTTTTTCCTGTACCGGTCCGATACTGGGTTCCTTATTGGTTGGATCCTTAAGTGGAGGGGCCTGGCAGTTAACATCCGGGCTTGCGGGTTTTGGGCTGGCGCTGGCGCTGCCTTTTGCTTTGTTTGCTATTTTTCCTGACTGGCTGCAGTCCTTACCCAAATCAGGTGGCTGGCTGGATACCGTAAAAAAAATACTGGCTTTTTTAGAACTGGCGCTGGCTTTTAAATTTTTATCCAATGCCGATCTGGTCATGCACTGGGGATTATTAAAACGGGAGGTATTCATCGGAGTTTGGATATTGATCGGTGCGGGGTTAACACTGTACCTGTTCGGGATACTCCGGTTACCGCATGATTATAAAGGCATGAAAATAAGCAGTGGCAGAAAGGTACTGGGCGTATTGGCGTTGCTGTTTACACTATACCTTATTCCGGGTGTCACAACAACAAAGTATGCGAATCTCCAGTTGCTCAGTGGATTTCCACCGCCATTAAGTTACAGTGTGTATGGTAAAGACAATGTTCATGGCAAAGGGCTGGAAGCCAATGTGGTGAACGATTATGCAAAAGCATTACAGCTATCAAAAGACCAGAACAAACCTTTGCTGATAGATTTTACAGGATGGGCCTGCGTCAACTGCCGCAAGATGGAAGAGAATGTCTGGGCAAAACCCGAGATATATAATTACATCACAGAAAACTTTATACTGGTGTCCTTATATGTAGACGACCGGCAGAAACTGCCCGCCGAACAGAGAATACTGAATTATAAAACCAAAGACGGGAACACCAAAGACATTATCAACATCGGCGATAAATGGGCAACGTTCCAGGCAGAAAATTTTAACCAGACAACACAGCCCTTGTATGTGATTCTTGATGGGAAAGAAAAACTCCTTAATAACCCGGTGGGATATACGCCAGATGTTGCGGAGTATAAGCAATGGCTGCAGTGCGGCAAAGAAGCGTTTGAGAAATCGAAGTGATTGTCTTGTGCCGATATGGAGTTGACCTTTACTTCGACATTGGATATTCCTTGTTCGATATTGGATATTCCCTGTCCGATATTCCGCTGTTAAAAAAAACAAACCCTCCAAACTGAAGGGCTTGCTCTGGATACATTGGAAATCAACTTACATCAGAGTACGATCTGTTTCTCTGTCATCATCTTCCGCAGGTTAATCAACCCATAGCGCATCCGGCCAAGCGCCGTATTGATGCTGCAATTGGTGATCAGCGCTATCTCTTTAAAACTCATATTGGCATAATGCCTCAATACAATGATCTCGCGTTGTTCTTCGGGCAGAAGGTCCAGCATCCTGCGCACACGTTCATGGCTTTGCCCCTGCATGATCTTACTGTCTGGTGCATCCTCCGGGATCTGCAGTATCTCGAAAATATCTTTATTATCACTGGTACGTATGGCAGGTGTGCGTTTTATCTTCCTGAAATAGTCCACACAAAGGTTATGGCCGATACGCAGTGCCCAGGGAAGGAACTTGCCTTCTTCGGTATACCGTTTGTTCTTCAGCGTGTCGATAATCTTGATAAAAACATCCTGAAAAAGATCCTCGGCCAGGTAACTGTCTTTTACGAAGAAGAGAATAGATGAGAATATCTTATCCTTATAGCGGTAGATAAGGGTTTCAAAGGCTTCTGTATCGCCATCCTGAAAGGCCCGGATCAAATCATTATCAGACGCATGGTCTAATGTTCTCATAACAAAGGTTTTTGAGTCAGGATCGTTCGAAAATCGGGATATTGGTAAACTTTTTATTGAGCGTATGAATACTAACTCATTAAATTTCAATGACAAATTATACATCTTTTTATATCAGGATCTTTTTGTGGAAAAGAATGTTTAAGGGGGGTATGGTTATACACATTTCTTATTGTAGGGAGCCGGGGGGTAAGTAACCTAAAATAATTAGCATATCCCTACCCTGTTCTGAACAGTACCGCGAATAAAGTGTTTAATTTTGCAGAGAATATGGCAACAAAAACGAAGTCTCCAAAATTGGATCGTGTGGTAGCAGCATCCGGCAACATCTTAGTAAAGGGCGCGCGTGTTCACAACCTGAAAAATGTTACGGTAAGCTTTCCCCGCAATCAATTGATCGTAGTAACCGGTGTATCGGGTAGTGGTAAATCATCCCTCACTATTGATACTTTGTTCGCTGAAGGTCAGCGCCGGTATGCTGAGAGTTTAAGCGCCTATGCGCGCCAGTTCATGGCGCGGATGACAAAACCCGATGTGGATTATATCAAGGGCCTCTGCCCGGCCATTGCCATTGAACAGAAGGTGATCACCCGCACACCACGAAGTACTGTTGGCAGTATGACAGAGATATATGATTACCTGCGTTTGTTATATGCGCGTGCAGGCAAGACCATTTCTCCCATCAGTGGTAAGGAGGTTAAGAAAGATGATGTAGCAGATGTGATGCATGCTGTAGCAAAGCTCCCATTTGGTACCAAAGCCGTGATCATTGTACCTTTTAAACAACATGCCAAACGGGAAACCCGCGAAGAACTGAATATATTGATGCAGAAAGGGTTTACGAGAATGTACTTAAGGAAGTCAGCAGTTAGCAGTGAGGAGTCTGGCGTTATAAAGCGGATCGAAGAATTACTGGAACTGCCAGATAAAGAACTAAAACCCCAACTCCAGACTCCAAACTCCAAACTCCAGACTTTTGTTCTGGTAGACCGTATTGTAACCAAAGAATTTGACGAAGAAGATATCCACCGATTATCTGATTCAGTAGGCACTGCCTTTTATGAAGGGGAGGGCGAAATGTATGTAGAGATTGATAACAGTAAACTTTTGCATTTCAGCAATAAATTTGAACTGGATGGGATACAGTTCGAGGAACCGGTACCCAATCTGTTTTCTTTTAATAATCCCTATGGCGCCTGTCCTACCTGTGAAGGTTTCAGTCAGGTGTTGGGGATTGATGCGGACCTGGTGATCCCCGATAAACGACTGAGTGTGTATGAAGGCGCTGTAGCTCCCTGGAAAGGTGAGAAGCTCGGGTGGTGGAGAGAGCAGTTTATAAAAAGCGCCGGAAAGTCTGGATTTCCCATACACAAACCTGTCATTGATCTTACAAAGCAACAATACAACCAACTCTGGGAAGGCGA
>JBKJPR010000317.1:0-7399 GCA_046594275.1 Sediminibacterium sp. | reverse complement strand
AGCCATACCCCGCACATAAAACGTTCGGGGATGGAACTGAAATGAATCATGTCTGAATGAGTGCGCTGCTCTGTGCCTACCTTGAAGTTAAGCGTCTGAAAAGGTATCGGTTTGCGGTGATAAAGAAGTTCCAGTACTTTTAAAACCTTGGGAGCAATAGCCACCTGTTTTACATACTCGTTATATTGCCACGCATCCTGGATTCGGTTACGCAGATTTTTAGGCAGGTTATCATTATCCTGAAATTGTTTTTCGAGTGTGGCCCTTATCTGCTCAATCACTTCATCGTCAATCTCAGGGTCAATAATCACATAGCCGTTTGTGGCATAATTGGTCAGGAGCGACCTCTCTTCGTCAGAAAGACTGGCATTCGCGATTTCTTTTTCAAAAAAAGGGGATTCGGTATACGGGATATTACTATTCATACAAACCAATTCCAGATGGAGGAAATGAAATTAGACAAAAACAGCGGCATATCCTAAAACTTCATAAGTTGCTTTGAAGCACCGATTTACAATCTTTATACAACTCTGAGCAGAAAAAAAATAACAGGCATTTGTTCGCAACCGGTTCATTAAAAGCGTAAAGAACTTTTGGATGCAGACGTGAAGGATATAGTTGCAATGAACTCCGTAAATTTGCCCATCTTGCTAAAAAGGCGGGGGCAGAAAATTCTCTTTGAAGAGGGGATTATGACAGCTTGTAACGAAAAATGTAAAAATATTCCGACATCCTTTGCATAAATGACTAAAACTGTAGCCATAATCCTGGTAAACTGGAAACAATATGCTGTTACAGCAGACTGTATCAGATCACTGCAGCAGGTGATGGGGATAAAATATGATATCGTACTGATTGATAACAAATCAGAAGACAACTCGGCGGAAATGTTTAACAGACATTTTCCAGAAATCAGGCTCATCGAGGCAAATGCCAACTTGGGTTTTGCGGGTGGAAATAACCTGGGCATTGCTTATGCGGTACGGGAAAATTACGACTATATTATGTTGCTGAATAATGACACCATCGTAGAACCGGACTTCCTGACTCCCCTCATTTCCTATATGGAGCAGCATCCTGATACAGGGGTTATCCAGCCGCTGATTTATTTTCAGCACGACAGGTCGCTGGTATGGAATGGTGGTTCGTATTATAACCGGTGGTTAAGCCGCACCCATACCCCCGGTTATAACAAACGCTTACAACCGAATAGTACCAGTTTACAGGAAGTGGACTGGGTAACAGGTTGCGCATTCTTTACCCGGGCATCCATCTTTCAGGAACTGGGGATGCTGAATGACAGGTTTTTTATGTACTATGAAGATGTAGACCTTTCCTTCAGGATAAAAAAAGCTGGTTACCGACTTATGTACCAGCCGGAATCGATTATTTACCATATTGCGGGAATGTCAGGCAAGGAAGCCGAAAAAAGAAAAGAGGGCTTTATTCACCCCATTACCCATTATTACAACCTCAGGAACAGGATATGGATGGTCAGAAAATACACAAAACCACATTTCATCCCTACAGCTGTCCTGTATCATGCTTTTTATATCGCATCCGTGATGATATATTTTATACTTCGTGGAAGGTTTGCCAAACTGAAGGCCGTTATCAGGGCCGTAAAGGATGGGCTGAAAGAAAAGATTCGGCGCCAATAACGGGCCGTATTTTCTTTTGCAGCAGATGACAGGTGTTAGAGGGGGGTTGACAGGTGTTACTTTGTTTTTCCATCCGTTAAATATCAACTGCCAACTCCCATATCTACTTGATCTTCCTTAACCAGAAAGAACCCGGTTCATCCTTTTGGTTAATCGTTGTGAGTGTTTTCCGGGTTTCCTCAAACGCATCGTTCTTAAGATGGTTCAATGAATACAGTATTTCAAATGAATCGTTGAAATATAAAAAAGCTTCCAGCAAGTATTGCTCATTCCAGAAACGGAATTCCTGCTGCAGCCAATCTGCCGGGTAATGCCGCGGTGAGAAAATATCATGTATGTGAATGATAACGCCTTTGTTGAGCTGCGGCAATAACTCCAGGTACTCGAATAAAACATCGTTCTCCGGTCGTATGATATGTGATGAGTCGATAAACAGAATATCATTTTCCTGTAGAGATGCAAACACCTCCGGCGACACCTTCTCCACGCTTTCCCTGATCAGGCAGATGCCCTCTGTTTTGTCGAGCCAATCAAGTTCATAAGGTTCAATACAGGTCAGTTCGGTATGGGCGCCTTCTGTTTTATTTTTTTTCAGTGCTTCAAGACATATCAGTGTGCTGAACCCCGAGCCGATCTCTATGATCCTGGCGGGCCGCAGGTTCCTGACCAGCAGGTAATAAAGATCGCTGTCGCCCGGCCCGAATGCGGGATTGTTGATATAGAAATTTCCTTCTCGCGGATTACCATACAAGGGCAACCCGGCAAGTTCCTTCGTATGCCTGAGGGAGTGCAGTGATGACAATTGCTGGTCCAGCCTGAAGTCGATGTTGAGTTTCCTGATCCTGCCCGCATTGAAGTCTTTTGAGAAACTGATCTGCGGTTCATAGTAATGGTCGCGGATAGGGAATACGCCTACAGATAAAAAATTTTTCAGGTTCACCGGAAAATTATGAACACCATGCCTGCGCATTTCTCTCAAAATGGGCAGGAGCAAAAAAATAAACGGTGCCGAAAGCAGGTCAAATATCCGGAAAGCCGGTTTTTTTATGGAATCTTTCATGGGCAGGGATGCCGATTAAACGGTCTGCAATATAAAAGAATCTTTTTGACTGACTTGTTTTACAGCCGCCATCAGTATGAACGATGGCTGTATGGTACCAGGTACACCGGAAATACAGGAGCTTTTCACCGCCATGCGTTTTGCTGGCGTTATGCATCTGCAGAAAGAATTAGTGCTATTTTCGCCAGTGAAACCGCGATGCACTTCCATAAGCGTTATCCGGCACTGAACTAACCTGTTTTATGACCAAACCAATTGTAGTAGGCGTTGATATAAGGGATTTAAGGATCGCAACCTCCGGTACCAGAACTTACCTGGAGGAACTGTGTAGGATCTTTAGATCGATGGATGGCAAAGAGTTCCGTTTTATTTTCTTCGATACCGGCATCCCGGTATATACCGGCCGGAACAGGGTCTTGAAACTGGCTGAACATATCCGTTTCCAGTTATGGAAACAACTTATATTACCTTTCAAGGCTATCGGGAACAGTTGTGATATCCTTTTTTGCACGGATTTTTTTGTTCCGCTGATCCAGATCCGGTACAAGACCGTCCCTGTTTTCCATGATGCATTCTTTTTTGAATATCCCGAACACTATAACCGTTTATGGTTAATGCTATTCAGGAAACTGGCCGTTCCCGCAGCAAAACGTTCTCCTGCTGTTATTATACCCAGTTATTATGCCAGAGATAAGGTACAGCGGTATACAGGTATTGCACCAGACCGGCTGCACGTGGTTTATGAGGCTCCGAAATCCATGCAGGCAAATTTAATGGCCGACGATACTCTTGTCCGCCAGGTAAAGCAGGGCCGGGAGCAGGGACTCCTCTATCTTTTACATATCGGTTCATTTGATAAAAGAAAAAACCTCCCGGTTCTGGTGCAGGCGTTTCGAAAACTTATTCAAAACGGCTATTCACAATTCAGGCTGGTACTGGTGGGGGAATCAAGTGCCAAACAGCACACCAATGCAACCTCGGATGTATTGCACGCAATTGAAACAAATGGAATGGAAGATTTTGTTATCAGAACGGGGTATCTGCCGGATGGGACGCTGCCGTTTATCTATGCAAATGCCTTTATGTATGTATTCCCGTCTGTCAACGAAGGTTTCGGTTTACCGGTGGTCGAAGCCTTTCTTTTTGATGTACCGGTTATCGTTGCAAATAATACTTGTTTGCCGGAAATAGGCGGAGATGCCGTCCTCGGTTTTGATCCTTACCAGCCGGATGAACTTTATGAAAGAATGAAAAGCATTATTGACAATCCCTCCCTTCGGGAAGAAATGATCCGGAAAGGAAGAGAACGGCTGGCATTATTTTCCTGGGAAAAAGCAGCCCGGGAACTGACGGCCATTTTTAAAAATGCCGCCGCAAATTAATATCTTATTACTTTGCGTATTACACCCGCTATCCTGCAAAACCGATAGGAATGATAAACACGAAATGCCCTCTTTGTTATCGAAGCGCTGACCCCATACAGGAAAAAGCGCTATTCAAGTTACAGGATGCATATGCCAATACCTGCCAGATCGTACAATGTGCATATTGCGGGAATATCTTTACCTGGTTTAACAATGACATCAATATCAATTCATACTATGACGATCTTGACTATACACTCCAGGATACAAGGAACACGCTCTTTCATACGATCCAGAAAATAGAATACAAAAGGGTATTAAGACAGCTTAAGAAAAAGGTGGGAAACGGTCATAAAACATTACTGGACTTTGGTTGCGGCAAAGGCGTTTTTCTTTCTTTCGCCAAAGAGAAGGACTTTATTGTGAAAGGCGTGGAAACGTCCCTGCCACGCGCCGACTATGCCGAGAAGTTCTTCGGCATAGAAGTCAATAAAACATATTACGAATCAGGACAGATCTTTCCTGAGAAATTTGATATCCTTACTATTTTCCACGTAATCGAACACCTTACAGATCCCCTGCCTTTATTAGATAATCTTGTAAAAGATAATCTTACCTGTAATGGTATCCTGGTCATTGAAGTGCCCAATTTCGAGAGCTGGCAATCAAAGTGGGCCGGTAAACGGTGGATGCAGTTAGATGTTCCAAGGCATATATCACATCTTACGCCGGCGATACTCACGCAAATAACAGAATCATCAGGATGCAGCATCATACATCGGCAGTTTTTTTCTTTCCACCTCGGTATCATGGGAATGGCTCAAACCCTGATGAGCAAAATCGGCTATAAAGGTTTTTTAATGGGCGACCTGAAGCATAAACGTACATGGAGATTACTGTTGACATTATTGTTTGTGATCCCGCTTGCTGCGATCCTGGAACTAAGCGCTTCAGCGATGGGGAGGGGCGGCATTATCCGGTACTATGCCGTAAAAAAGAATGGGCTTGCCTCATGACAGATCCCTCATTCCGCATTGAATCTTTTTAATACTGTTATTTTCGTTTTACTTTGTCAAAACTGATATTAACAGACATTAATGAATATTCTTATATTACACAGTTCCTCGGGTTTATATGGTTCCAGTAAGGTACTCCTGTGTTTTTCATCTGCATTTAGGAAAAAAGGCCATGTCTTGACCGTAGTCCTTTCCGAAAAGGGGCCTTTATCAGACGAATTGCAGGCCATGGGTATCCGCGTAAAAATCATACGCCTCGGCATTATCAGGAAAAAGTATTATTCATTCACGGGCCTGCTTGACAGGTGTTATACTTTATGCAAGGCCTTTTTATCACTCAGAAAACTTATCCGGGAAGAAAAGATCGATTTGATCTATTCAAATACCATAGCAGTTCTTATTGGCGCTTTTACCGCGAAAATTACCCGGAAGAAACATATCTGGCATATTCACGAAACTATTGAGCGGCCGGCTTTCCTGTTTTCTTTCCTGGGTTGGATGGTTTCACATTTTTCTGATAAAGCGGTTGTTGTTTCGGAATCTGTATATGATCACTGGAAGAAAAAAATTCCGGCTGATAAATTGATCACCATACATAATGGCTTTGACTATTCGGCCTTTGATGCAGCGCAACCAGGCTTGAGGAATGAGCTTGATATCGATAGCGACAGTCTTGTCATCGGAACCGTTGGGCGCATACACTATTTAAAAGGGCAGGAGTATTTTCTCAGGATTGCAGGTTTTCTTCATACCAGATTTCCCGGCTTAAAATTCCTGATCGTGGGTGACGCATTTGAAGGATATGAATATTTATATGATAAACTGGCCGCAATAACCAGAGAGTTAAATCTTGAAAAATCAGTATATACATTGGGATTCCGGTCGGATATTGCCAATATTTATAAAGCAATTGATATTTTTGTGCTTCCCTCCACCCTTGCAGACTCATTTCCTACGGTTATTCTCGAGGCCATGGCTTCAGGCGTTCCGGTTGTGGCAACCCGCCAGGGAGGTGCAGTTGAAATGATAGAAGATGGCAAAAGCGGCATCCTGATACCGATAAATGAACCGGAAAAAGCCGCAGACATCATCGGGGATCTGATAAAAAACAAAGACATGCGGATACAAATGGGTAAAGAAGCAAAACTGCGCGTAACAAAAGAGTTTTCCCTGGATGCCTTTAATAACGCCATAACAGATATTATCAAATGACAGTTGCCATTATCGGATCGAGGGGCTATCCCTATGTGTACAGCGGATATGAGACCTTTGTCAAAGAATTATCGGAAAGGCTGGTTAAAAGAGGTATTCACGTAAAAATATACTGCCATAAGAACCTTTTTCAAACCTATCCAAAAGAGGTCAATGGTATTGAACTGGTATATATTCCTACCATTGAAACCAAGAGTCTGAGCCAGTTGATCCATTCCTTTCTTTCCATGTCCCATGCCTGTATGAGTAAGGCGGACCTGATCCTGGCCGTAAATGCCGCCAATGGGCCATTGGGACTGATCTCCAGGTTATTTGGTAAACCCACCTGCATTAATGTGGACGGGCTGGAATGGCTGCGGCCGAAGTGGAAAGGATTGGGTGCCAAATACTTCCGTTTTGCCGCTTGGCTGGCTACTAAACTCTACGACAGGATAATTACCGATGCTGAGGAAATGAGAAAGGTTTACCTGGAAGAATTTCATACAGACTCGACCGTAATTGCTTATGGGGCCGATGTCCGTTACCCCCGGGACCCCTCTTTGCTGGAACAATTCGGAATACAGCCCGGTGAATATTACCTAATTGTGGGCCGCTTGGTGCCGGATAACAATGCCGACCTGTTGCTTGAAGGGTTCCTGGCGGCCCATTCTCCCAAAAAACTGGTTATTGTAGGCGATGTGCCGTATAGGGACGCTTATGCGGATCTCGTCAAGTCAAAAGCAGGCATAAATGTTATTTTTTTGGGATATGTTACAAATAGTGAGATATTAGCGGAACTTTACCACCATTGTTTTGCTTATCTGCATGGACATGAATTCGGCGGCACGAATCCTACCATGCTCAAAGCAATGGCCTATGGATGCGCCATACTTGCTTTAGACACCCGATTTAACCGGGAAATGCTGTCTGATGGCCGGTTTGGTTTGTTTTTTGCAAAAAACACCGTATCCATCGCTGAATTAATGCAACGGGTTGAGCATCAGGATGGCGTTTTGGTGGGTCTAAGGAGTATGGTCAGGAGCGGGCTGACTGCCAAATACAATTGGGACCGTATTACAGATGCGTATATTAGTTTGATTAACGAAT
>JBKJPR010000303.1:0-6723 GCA_046594275.1 Sediminibacterium sp. | reverse complement strand
TGTTGAAGGTTTAATTTTAAATGAAGGAAGCATTCAACATTTATAATTCAACATATTATCAACTCAGTTCTTAACCCGGTTATATTTTTTCAGGGTACGCATTACTGCTTCTTTTGGTAATTCATATACTGTGTTCCCATTGATTCCCACGGTGGTTTTCCCGGCAAATAACGCATTAATGATCGCCTCTTCTGTTGCCTGTACCGTTGCTTCAAACAATTGATTCATTAATTCATTGGGGAGGGTGGTTACCTGCTTTTCTTCTTCGTTGCTGAATGCCTTTTTATTGGCAGTGGAAAAGGTAATAAAGATATCCCCGGAACCATTTCCGCCGATGCCACCTGTTCGGGTAACACCTAAGGGAATTCTTTGTGCCAGCCGTTTTAGCTGCCCGGGCAGCAATGGTGCATCGGTTGCCAGCACTACAATAATGGATCCTGTTTCTGATTTTTCACGGGTACTTATCGTGCCGGTTGGCTGATTATCTATCGTAAATGGTAAAGTATCCGCTAATGCTTTGCCTACCGGAACACCGGCAATCGTTAACTGGCCGCGGCTTCCATGGTTGCATTGCACCAATACGCCAACTGTATAACCACCATTTTTTTTATCAACCACTCTTGATGAGGTTCCGATTCCTCCTTTAAAAAAATAACACATCATACCTGTTCCGCCGCCTACGCCACCTTCTTCCACAACACCGCCCGCTGCATTATCCAATGCATGAAATACATTCTCTTTGGTAACATGCTGTCCGTTGATATCATTAAAAATACCGTCATAAGTCTCTGCTACAACGGGATAAGCGTACCAATAGTTTTTATAGAAAGGCGTGTAGTAACGGTTTTTATTCATCCATTGCCAGGTGGCATCCCGAACGGTACCCACGCTTCCTGTATTGGTGATGAGTATCGGTGTTTCGAGGAAACCGGATTCTGTTATCCAATGGGTGCCGGTCATATCTCCATTGCCATTAAGGGTATACCAATTGGCATACACTGGGTCAAAAACTTTTCCCCTGGGTAATATGGCTGTAACGCCTGTTCTTACCGGTCCTTTGCCTTCTACCAGTGGGCCATCCCCTTTAATAAGTGTGGTATGCCCCACCGTAACACCGGCAACATCCGTGATCGCATTCAGTTTTCCGGTCACGCCCTCAAAAGGCACGCCATAGTCACGTGCTCTTTTCTGCGCAGTACCTGCGATGGCAGCTAAAAGGATACAGGCGGCTAATGTGCATAGTACTCTTTTCATAGGTCCGTTTTAGGTTGCCGGTTGAATTTTAAATGAAATATACATTTAACATTTAAAATTTAACATGCAAAATAATTTCAAACAACGTATTCATCCGCAATAGCAATCGCTTCACTGATGATAGCCAGTCCTTCATCCACCTGTTTTTTGGTGATGCATAATGGCGGGGCAATAAAAATATAACTCCAGCGCACAAAAGTGTACATGCCGAGTTCTTTTATTTTAGCGGCTACTTTATTCATCACCACCATTTCCCCGGCTGTCGCATTAAAAGGCGCCATCGGGTCTTTGTTGGTTCGGTTCTTGACCAGTTCAATACATCCCAGCAGTCCCGTGTTCCTGAAATCGCCGATACTGGGGTGTTTGGCTTTCATTTCTTTTACACGCTGGTTGATGTACTTCCCCATGCTTACCGCATTCTCTATTAAATGATCATCCTCGTATATTTTCAATGTTTCCAATGCCGCTGCACAACACACCGGGTGTGCAGAATAGGTTAATCCCAATGGAAGCATATTGTCATCATATTTTGAGGCAATTTTATCGCTTACCATCAGGCAGCCAAAAGGGAGGTAACCACAGGTGAGTCCTTTTGCCATGGCGATCATATCCGGAATAATACCGTGGTTTTCAAACCCAAACCATTTACCGGTGCGTCCAAAACCACTCATCACTTCATCCATAATCATCAGTATGCCGTGTTTATCGCATATCTCTCTCAGCTTTTTCAAATAACCATCCGGGTATTTCATACAACCCGATGTTCCTGATTCGCCTTCTAATAAAACAGCAGCTATTGTACCAGCTCCTTCATAAGCGATCACTCTTTCAAATTGCGCTACAGCTTCTTTTAACAGAGCTTCTTCACCATATTCCCACCTATATAGATGCGGAAGATCAAAATGAATAAAGTTGGGTGACTGTTGCGAATCCATTGCTATTTTTCTTGGATCCCCACCTGCAGATATGGCACCGTATGAAGAACCATGGTATGACTGGTATCGCGATAAGATTTTGTGACGGCCGGTATATAATCTCGCCAGTTTAATTCCGTTTTCAATAGAAGTTGCGCCGCATAAGGTAAAGAATGCTTTGTTCAGGTCACCCGGACAAATTTCTGCCAGTTTCTTTCCCAGATCACCACGCGCTTTTGTTACACAACTCGGCGTAACATAACTGATTTCCTGCATTTGCTTTACCACCGCTTCGGTAATGCGCTGGTTGCCATGGCCGATATTTACATTCATCAATCCCGATGAGAAATCAATATAGCGTTTATCATCATAATCATATAAATAAACGCCTTCGCCATATTTTACAGCTATAGGATCGATGCCTTTTTGTTTGCTCCAGGAAAACAAAGTGTATTCCAGATTATCCTGAATAATTTCCTGCGCTTCTGAAATGGTTTTTGTTTCCATGATTTATTTTTTGGTGGTTAGTTATTGTTGTTCAATTCAGCCCGTCCGTTCAGGTGGGTGTCATTCACTTGTACGTTTTGGACTTTATTGAGCAGGCCCCATCTTCTGATTTCTTCTTTACATGAGAGAAAAACCAGGAAGATGAAGTCATCTATCAGGACGAAATCCAATCCGTCTTCTGTTATTTGAACTTTGTTTTTCAACTTTATCGTCTAGTAAATTTTCTATTACTTCATAAATTCTGTTGAGTTGAACATCGTGTTCTCCTAAATGGAGTTTTAAAGCTTCCATTTGCTCTGCCAATGCATTATAATCTAAAGCCTGTTTTGTAAGTTGTATAAATGTCCTTACTATAGCAATGCTCATTTGCACCGCCCGGTCGCTTTTTAATACATTGGCAACCATGGTTACGCCGTGTTCGGTAAAGGCAAAGGGTGTTATGTGAATTTTTCTTTTTTTCTGTGATTGGGTCTCATTTTGCGGCTTTTTGGTCACATCTTCCTGAAAATCAGCGCTTTCTGCCGATGAGGTCACAAATTGTGACCTCATATTCATATTATCCTCATAATCAATTGGTTGTACTGATGAGATCACAGTTTGTGATCTCATCAGTATCCATTCTTTGGTTGTAAGCCGGAACATAAATTCTTCAGGAAACCTGTCAATATTTCTTTTGATAGCCTGGTTAAGTACCTTGGTTTCTACATTATATAAAGATGCTAAATCGTAATCCAGCATTACTTTTTGCCCGCGGATATAATAAATTTTACTGATGATGCTTTCAGCAGGTGTGAAAGGAATAATATTTGATTTTGACTTAGACATTATTCTAAATGGTAGAACAGTTTATGTGTTTAAACTATTCAAAACCTTCCACCTATCCAAAAAAAAGTTCTGGCTGCATAATTGTATGATATTTTGAAATGATGTTAATTTAGTTGAACGCATCTTCGATTGGTTTAGGTTCTTCCATAAAGCTTTCTTTGATCATGGCATTTTATCTGCTCCTCATTGTTCCAAATGTACAAGAGAGTGACACAACCGGCGATGCCATAAGCACTTCAGCATGCCCCCTAACTCATAATTCATTATGCGAATAAAGGGTTGATAAAGTATAAGTTATTGTTTTCCTTCGTGTTCCTTTGTGTTTTAGAGACTTAGTGGTTCAAAAGGTTGAACCACCAAGGTAGAAATGCACAAAGTTTCACCAAGTAATACAGGAGTTGATCAAAAAATATTATCAACCCTTGCATTCAAAATTTAAAATTCAACATTCAAAATAAAAAATCAACTCATCCAGTTCACCCCAGCCTCTGGGCTCCATTTAATGGTTGATTTCTTCAATTTAGTCCAGAACTCAATGGAACTCTTTCCGGTAATATCACCAACCCCAAATTTACTTTCATTCCATCCTCCAAAAGAAAAGGGTTCGCGTGGAACGGGTACACCCACATTCACGCCGATCATACCGGCGCTGGCGTGGTCAATAATGTAACGGGCCATGCCGCCGTTCTGTGTGAAAACACTGGCCGCATTCCCATAGGGATTGGCATTCTCAATTGCGAGCGCTTCATCAACGGTATTGGTACGCATAATACTTATAACGGGTCCGAAGATCTCTTCACGTGCTACGGACATTTCTGGTGTTACAAAATCTATCACGGTAGGGCCTACATAGGTTCCGTTTTCTTTACCGGCTACTTTGGCATTACGGCCATCCACTAATATTTTAGCGCCATCATTTTCGGCTTCGGTTATGTAACGCTCAATTCTTTGTTGTGATTCTTTATTGATAACTGCACCCAGGTTTTTGCCGGGTTCAATTTTACGCGCTTCATCGCAGATCTTGCTGATGATATGATCAACGTTACCCACACCGATCATGGCGCTCGCTGCCATGCAACGCTGTCCCGCACAACCACTCATGGAGGCCGCTACATTTTGTGCAGTCATATCCGGTTTCGCATCCGGCAATACCATGAGGTGGTTTTTGGCGCCGCCCAGTGCGAGGGCTCTTTTAAAATGACTGGTAGCCCGCTGGTAAACGATCTTCGCCACTTTGGTAGAACCCACAAAAGATACTGCTTCAATACCGGGATGATCACAGATCGCTTCCACGATGGCCACATCGCCATGTACAATATTCAGTACGCCATCGGGTAAGCCGGCTTCTTTTAATAATTCGGCCAGCCTGCCGCAACAGAGCGGCACTTTTTCAGAAGGTTTCATAATCATACAATTACCCAGCGCAATGGCATTGGGTATGGTCCAGTTAGGAACCATAGCGGGAAAATTAAACGGTACGATGGATGCTACCACACCCAGTGGCACATGTTCTGTGCGGCATTCAACCCCTTTGCTTACTTCCAGCACTTCGCCGGTAACTAATTGCGGAAGGGAAGTGGCGAATTCTGTGAGTTCAATGCATTTTTCAATCTCTGCAACAGATTCACCATAGGTCTTACCATTCTCTTCACTGCATAGTTCTGCCAGCTCTTTCAGGTTCTTTTCTAATAAATATTTATACCGGAAGAAAACCTGTACCCGTTCTTTAATAGGTGTTTTGCTCCAGCCGGGGAAAGCCGCTTTGGCTGCTTGTACAGCCGTATCAAGGTCCTGTGGTGTTGACATGGGAACGGTGGATAATACAGTTCCGTCAATGGGAGAGATGACTTCCAGTTTTCTGTCACCGGTGTGGCTAACGAACACCCCGTTTATATAATTTTGTATGGCTGGATACTTCATAGAGACGCTTGTTTACTAAAATATTTATAGAAATAAAGCTTTAAATTAAAAATATTTTAGTAAACCACAAAATATTCGCAGTATTTTTATTAGCCAAAAGAGATGAAATCAACATGCAAGAGAACGGAATCAGCTTAGACGACCTTGATTTTGCCATCTTATCCTGCCTGCAGCAGGATGGGCGTATGTCGTTCACCGTGATGGCGGATGAATTAAAAGTTTCCGTGGGAACCATCCGTACGCGGACGAACAAATTGATTGAAGACGGGACGATCAATATCATCGGCAGGGTAGATCCGGATAAAGTAGGATTTCATTCCTATGCGCATATCGCTGTATTTGTGCGGCCGGCTACCTTAAAAGAAAAACTGGCCAAAAAAATATCCAAACTGCCCGAAGTAAGTTTTCTTGCCATGACCTCCGGCGATTATGACCTGGAAGTGGATGTGATGTGCAGGGACAATGATCATTTAGTGGATTTTGTCAATACCATTTCCAGATTCCAGGGTGTTCACCAGACAAAGACAACAATGTATTTTAAAGTATACAAATATGCGCAGCCGGATCTTGGGTTGCTTGATAAGTCCGGAAGGCGGTAAGTCGGAAAGTCAGAAAGCCATGAGTAGTTTATGCCGTTGGTGCCGTTTATGCCGTTGTTGGTGTTATCACCAATAACTGTTTTGTTTTATGGGAATCAATATTGCGTCTATTTGTCCTTTGAGGATGAATTGATCGAATGTAATAAAAAAGGCTCATGCCGAGCCACCTTGTCAATAATGCTATGTAAAAGTTTTTAAAATAGTTCGAGTATATACCAAATGTATATACCTTTGTCAAAACCTCTATTATGAAAACGCTATCCCTTAAACTTGACGATAAAATATTTAATGAGGCAGAAGAAATAACTGCAGAACTTAAATTAGCCAGGAACCGTTACATAAATGAAGCTGTTAGCATTTATAACCGATTCAATAAAAGAAAAATGCTAAAGACAAAGCTTGTAAAGGAATCTAAGCTGGCCATGAAAGACTCCATGCGTATCTTACATGAATTTGAGAAATTTGTAAATGAAAATTAAACAGTATGATATTTGGCTTGCAGATTTAAATCCAACCAGGGGAACTGAACCTGTAAAAACCAGGCCTGTTGTTATTATTCAAACTGACTTGCTGAACGATACTCACTTGTCTACAATTATTTGCCCAATCACTTCTAACGTAAAAACTGAGATTGAAATATTAAGGGTTCATCTTAAGAAAAGCCAACTCGATAAAGCCAGCGATATTCTTATAGATCAAATCAG
>JBKJPR010000223.1:0-9058 GCA_046594275.1 Sediminibacterium sp. | reverse complement strand
TTTCTTTTTTTTGATGCCCACAATTTGGGCATGTAATTTCTGATGCAAGCTCAACTGTCTTACCGTCAATATTTGTACAAGTGCCGCAAGCGCCATGAAGTTTATTTCTGTAGTAATTTACGCCGGTGGCTGCAAGAAGCCCCAGCATTCCTGCGTAGAGGAAATAGGTCCAATAGTCGCTGTTATTAAAATGATAGCCATACAAAATTAACAGCCCACCCGGAATGGCAATAAGCAGAGGGTAGATACAACGGTGCCTGCGATAGGATAGATACAGTCCACCTATTGAGATTAAAACCATTGCCTGAAAAATCCACATAGTCAAGCCACCGAAAATTTCAAAGCTTCCAAGTCCAAGTGCCGAAGCAGTAAGGGCAAAAACAGGAAAGCAGCAGGGTGATAATACTGCCGTTAAGAACAGTCCTGCAGTTCCAAGCTTGTCTATATTGCTTTTTAGTTTAATAGTCATTTTATACTGTTTCTGAATAGTAGGAATGTCGTCTTAGGGGGAGCTTGCATAGTCTCTATACACAAAATTTATTTTTTTATAATACCATATCCGCGAAACTGCATGCTTCACTCAGAAGACTAAAGCGAAACCCTATAATAAACGGTCAGCCTCAAAGAAACTTGTTCCACCGAAATTCTTCGGGGTAGGCTGTACAAACGAGGCTTCATCGTTGGCCTTTCGGGCCCGATGAAGCCTTATTTTTTGTGAGCTGTGCTTCTCTGTCATCCTTATGATTTTAAGTAATAAGCAAATGATTGGGGTGGAACCAAATTATAGTCGGCTCTTAAACATTTTGGCTGTCTGTACTTTTTCGTATTCTTAATTTGTATAGCAAATCCATCGGCATGATTTGCAAAATATTGATAGAAATAATCTTCCGTTATTCCCGAAAAATCTTGCGTCAATTCCCAAAGAGCATCAATGTCCTTGTTAATAATTTTTTCTATTTCAAATTCACCAATCACTTGCTGAACAGGGGAGGATGCGTAAACAATGACTGTCTTAATATTATTTTTTTTGAAAATTGCCTTTCGGAATTCAAATTTTTTAGTTCCATCAAAAATTTTAAAGGCGAATTCTGGTTTGATTGATAAGACTACTTTCATTTTCCTATTGAGTAATTTGCAATTTTAATAAAATCTTCTCTGCTTATTTCCCTAAACCCTCTCGGCATGTCAAAGATATTGGGAATAATACCATTATCGTTGAGCCATTTTAGATTTGGCCTTTTTTTATACGAGTAAGTATATAAAAAATTTACGATAAAAGGCTTAAGCTTTGGATAGTAATTCCAGAACTTTTTCAACTCCTCATCGTCAAAAACACTTCGCTTTCTGCATAACTGAATAAATATGTTGACATCCGGAATATTTATGGTTGTAGATTCAACAACACCGTAAGTTGTTGCAACACCTGTATAAACTGTGCCAGTGCGATAAAAGACAATTGTGTCGCCAGGCTTTAAGTCTTTAAAATGGGAACGTGAAATATAAACTTTGCTCAATGCATTCCTATGAGGCTCATTTTCTGTAAAATTTTTGGGCGATTCAGTTCTTAAAATTGAATCAGGGAAAAGTTCAGTGTGATATTCCGGATAAATTGGAACAATATAGATTTTACTTTCTGTTGAGCTAAAAGGGAAAGTCTTTTTTGGCTGTTCAATATTTACTTCTTGATTTTTCTCAAAATATTTTGTGTAAACTTTTTCGTCTCCTGTTTGGATTTTTTTGATTCCATAATATTCAAAACCCCAATCTTCAAGCAAGGTAATTAATCGAAGTTGTTCAGGACGTTTATCAAATATTGTAACATAAATTTCTAACACTCCGTACTGCAAAGCATTATCAAAAATTATTTTTAGGAATCTCTCACCGATTTTAAATCCATTGCTTATAACCTTTAAGGTCCCAATCTTTAAACGTTTTTTCCTTTTGAAATTAGGTTCTATATCTGAATAGCTTTCGTTTTCATCCTCTACTTTAATGTACAAAAAAGCAGAAAGAATATTGTTACTATAACATACATATGCAATTTCATCCGCTTTTTTGTTAAACCATTTGTCGAAGCCGATGTAGTCTTCACGAAAGCTGTCAAAGAAAGTATCCTGTAAGTTAACTTGGGCGAAATCAACTTTTTTAACGGCTAAAATTTTGTAGTCAACTAATTCAGGATTTTCAGCTGTTGCCTTTTCAAGAAATTGGTCAATTTTAAAGACTTTGTCGGCAATACCCAACAATTGCGCTTTCGTGTGTATTTTCTTATCTTCTGAAATTAGAATGTCAACTCTGTCACAAAACACTTCATTTAGAATTTTAGTGTCGTTGGCATCATTCGGTGCAGTGTCAATTTGCTTGCTTACATTTTCTAAAGTTTCATTTGTGGGGGCAAGATTCCGTATTAAGTTATAACTAGCAATTTTAATTGCCATTGTCGCCACAGTTTGTGGGTCTTGGTTTCTGTTTAATTCCTCAACTGTCGCAGGATGTATGTATTTTGAATATTTGAGTTTGTCAAGCCAATTGAATAAAATGCCAATGTCTTGGTTTATAACTTTGGAAGCTTCTCTGTGAATAATAATGTTTGTGTCAAGTAAAACTTTCATTCAGTTGGTTTGATGGTGTAGGGTATCCGATGGCATGCATAGCACACAACAAAAAGAAAAGTATCAGCCAAGCCCCCTTTCAAAGCCCAGCATCAAGGTGTGTCATTGGGCTTTGCGGTATACTTTTGGCTTGACCGAGTTCGCCCCATGCCTGGCTATTAGGGAGAAAGTATCGACCTTAGTTTTTCTATTTGTTGGTTTTTAAATTCCGTTTTGTATTCCTGTTCTCTGCCTTTGCCACTTTTTTAGCCATCGGGGGAAGATGCTGTTACAAATGTAATGTATGCGCTCATGAATTTACTGGTTTAAGCACTATTTTTTATTTGCCCGGCATGTTTTTGGCTTTATGTTTATCAACGTTTACTGTTTATAAGCCTGTCGTATTCTCTTTACTTTCTCAGGTGACTTTAGTCCCGGGTGGCATTATACACCCGATTGAGAAAGTGACAACCAGTTCAGAGACGGGACTAAAGCCCCTTTATTGGAAAGTAAGGGCCTCCTATCCACGCCCTACAGGACGTGGCAAAATTAATTTTGTGAAATTTCTTCCGAACACCTGTGGTGTTATTACCAACAACCAGTTGCTTCACCACCGCCTGAATGGTTGGTGGGCGACCAGCAAGGGCAAGAGAAATCAAGAGCCAATCCATTTTATACTGCATCAACTCATCTAACCTCGATTGAGCTGAAGCTAATTAAATGGCATTATTTTAGCAATAATAAAAATAACTACGCTTTTAATCATGTTAATAAAATCAACAGATCGGGATTCATTAAGAAACCTGGATGCATTAGCCCGGTTAATGGATTCGCAATTCAAAATCCCGGGAACCAATATTAGGTTTGGCTTCGATGCCCTGATAGGCCTCGTGCCGGGTGTTGGCGACTTTTCCACTTTCCTGGTTTCCGGAGCCATGCTTATGATCCTCGCGAAAAATGGCGCCAGTGGTTATATACTTTCTCGGATGGTATTAAATGTCACCTTAGATGCACTCATTGGATCAATCCCCGTTTTGGGCGATATTTTTGATGTGGCTTTTAAAGCCAATCAACGAAATATGCGGCTTATGCATGAACATTATGTGGAAGGGCGTCACAAGGGCGGCGCCTGGAAACTGTTCATCCCATTGTTATTAGTGCTGTTAGTAGTGGTGGGCGGAATTGTCTGGGTCAGTTATGCATTATTGAGTTGGTTATTCCATTTTATGTTCTGATGCAAAATCTCCCCTCTTTCCATCATCTATAGGTAGTGTTTTAGTCTCCTTTTTGAAAAGAGAATTGCTGATTTGCATATTTTATACTTTTGCCGCCCAACGCAATTTAGCGGAACGTGCACGGGGATTGGTAAAACATTCTTCAGCAGATGGGCGGATACAATCCGGGGCAACTTCACTATAAATGCCTTCGCGAAAGAAATGTTGAAATGATTTTTTAACGCGGCGGTCTTCCCCGGAATGAAAGGAAAGTATGGCCACCCGTCCACCGGGCGCAAGCGCAGCGGGTAGCTTGTCAAGAAATTTATCCAACGCCCCGAATTCATCATTCACTGCAATACGCAATGCCTGGAAACAACGCTGGCATGATTTCTTAACCTCCTCTTTATGATCTTTTTGTCGAAGAAATGCAAGGGCATCTGTGATGATCTCTTGCAATTGGGTGGTGGTGGCAATGGCTACTCCTTCTGAAGTAGTTTTTAGTATGGCTTCGGCGATCACCGCAGCATGGGGCTCGTCGGCATTTTCTATGAACAGGTTTTCCAATGTTTTCAGCGAACTCGTTTTTAAAAGAGCAGCGGCAGATTTGCCGCTTGCAGGATTCAAGCGCAGGTCTAACGGGCCCTCCACCTTAAATGAAAAACCTCTTTCCGGGTTATCAATCTGCATAGAAGAAACACCGAGGTCTGCCAATACAAAATTCAGCGGCCCCGCTTCTCCAACGATCTGGTCAATACCAGAAAAATTCATTTTTTTAATTACCAGCATATCGGGGCCATAGCCCAAAGCTTCCAGGCGTTCTTTGGTGCGGGGCAATTCATAAGGATCCACATCAATTGCAAACAGTCGCCCGCCGGGTTGTAAACGTGAAAGCAACGCTGCACTATGTCCGCCATAGCCCAGCGTGGCATCCAGGCCGGTTTGCCCAGGAGCGGGTTTAAGAATGTCCAATATTTCGGTAACACAAATAGAACGATGCATGCCTGCCGGTGTACGCCCCTGCTCCATCACTTTTGCGACATCGGCCCCATACAGATCGGGCTGTTGCTCCTTGTATTTTTCTGTAAAAGATTTAGGGTGGGTTCCTTTATACCGGATCCGCCGTACCGGTTTGGGCGTTTGATCATCCATTTTGTAAAACTAAGAAATTGGCGGTTGAAAGTTGGTTGCTACATAAAATGAATGGCGCTTCTGGTCGCAGGGCCTTTTTGGGTGGTACTCGGGGAATTGGGGGTTGTTTGCGGAGAAGAATAATGTATTTTAGGCAGTAACTACAGGGTTTTAACTAATTGGTATAAATTTATGTACGACATTCAGCATATGAAACTTTTTGGTATAACCATTATTTGCACTGCCCTTGTCAGTTTGTCTCTTTTGCTGCCATCGTGCAAAAAAAATTCCGGCACAACGGTTGTTCCTGTTTCTGCTACTACAAAAGATACGTGGACGGTCATACTGGAAAAAATATTCACCCCCACATGTGCAACGGCGGGTTGCCATGCGTCTACTGGTGATGCAACGTACAGCCAGCATAACCTGGTATTATCACCGGCCGTAGCGTATGATAATTTAGTTAACAGTGTATCCAAAAATGCCGCAGCAAAAACCGCCGGCTTGCTAAGGGTAAAAGCAGGCGATTATGCAAATAGTTTATTGTACCAGAAAACCGATTGCCAGGCCGGGCAAAAATATGGCGCTACCATGCCATTGGGTGGCCCGAATTTAACCTTAGGGCAAATTGAATTTATTAAACAATGGATCATAAAAGGGGCACCTAAAACCGGGAGTGTTGTGGATGAAGCAATATTGGCCAATACTGCCGTTTGTACACAGCCCTTCATACCAATGGCTGCACCGGCGCCTGCGGATGGATTTCAACTGGCTATACAATCTTTTACAGTAAACCCCAGTACAGAACGCGAAGTGTTTGTAAACAGGATCACGCCCAATACGGGTACTGTGTATGTAAATAAAATAACCATGCAGGGCAGGCCTAATAGTCACCATTTTGTTTTATATGGTTTTCTGAATACTAACCTGCTGCCCCCTGTAAACACAGTAAGGGATTTGTATAATGCAAATGGAACCATTAATACCACCACTATTTCACAAATGCAGAACCATATTTATTTGGGCGGTGGTACAGATGTAAATACTACCTATACTTTTCCTGCGGGGGTTGCCTTAAAAATTCCGCCGGCCACACAACTGGATCTGAACGCACATTATTTTAACAAGCAAAACACCAACCTTATCGGGGAAAATTATATAAACCTGTATACGGTGCCGCCGGCAAATGTTGTTAAAGAAGCGCAATCCATCAATTTTGCCAACTATAATTTTTCTATTCCTGCCAGCACACGCAAAACGATTACAACCGATTTTACGTTTGACAAAGCAGTAACTATTATTACGCTTACCTCACATTTTCATAAAACGGGAGAGAAATTTCAGATCAGAATACTGGGTGGGACCCGGAACGGAGAAATCGTTTACGAAAATACAGATTGGGAACATCCGCTGGTGATAAACCTTACCATACCCATACAATTGAAAGCCGGCGAAGGCCTTACCAGTGTGGTAACCTACAATAATACTACCGGCAAATCCCTCAATTTTGGGTTAACCAGCGAGGATGAAATGAATATCATTTTTGGGTATTATTACTAAGTCTCCGCTTTTGTTTTTGAACGCTAAAGGGTAGTCCCTGCCGGGACAAAGGATTTTTACACTATTACTTTTTTTGTTACAGAGCGGTAGCCCCACTGGGGTTGTTACAGAGCGGTAGCCCCGCTGGGGCATTTTTTAATTGTATGCAATTTGGCTGTGTGGCCAATAGTGCTTTTATGTAATTGCATACCATCTTGCATGTATGCCCCGGCGGGGCAACCGCTTTGTAACCCCCAGGTGATAGTATGATCACATCATGCGCCGGTAGGTGCTAGCCTTCGGGGTGTTATACATGAGAGAAGGCAATGGGTGGCTAGAACTTGATGGCAATAGGTACAGAGATTTTTGTAACCGGCGATTGTTTGTGATTGCAAAAGGGTAGTCCCTACCGGGACACATAATTTTTGCACTATTACTTTTTGTTACAGAGCAGCAGCCCCTCTGGGGCATTTTTTAATTGTATGCAATGCGGCTGTGTGGCCAATAGTGCTTTTATGTAATTGCATACCATCTTGCATGTATGCCCCGGTAGGGGCAACCGCTTTGTAACCCCCAGGTGATAGTATGATCACATCATGCGCCGTAGGCGCTACCCTTCGGGGTGTTATACATGAGAGAAGATGGTTTAGGCGCCGGTGTGATCAATGAAAACAATTGCTGCCCATTGTTCAGAACGCAGAAGTGAGTGACACAAGAGGCGATGCCATAAAAAACAAAAGCCCACAACATAAAAATCCCTCCCTACATTCGTACTCCAGACTCCAAACTTCTAACTCCAGACTTACAAAAATGCCTTTCCAGTTACAATCTTCCTACCAACCCGCCGGCGACCAGGCATCTGCCATTCAGCAGTTGACCGAAAATATTATGGGGGGTGAACAGTTCCAGACTTTGCTGGGCGTAACCGGATCGGGCAAGACTTTTACCATGGCCAATGTGATTCAGAATACACAAAGGCCCACCCTGGTATTAACACATAACAAAACACTAGTGGCGCAGTTATACGGCGAGTTCAAACAATTTTTTCCTGATAACGCGGTGGGTTATTTTGTAAGCTACTACGATTACTACCAGCCCGAAGCCTATATGCCGGTAAGCGATGTGTATATTGAAAAAGACCTGAGTATAAACGAAGAACTGGATAAGCTGCGCCTGCAGGCTACCTCACAATTGCTGAGCGGGCGGCGGGACATAATTGTTGTTGCGAGTGTGAGTTGCATTTATGGTATGGGGAACCCCACAGAATATGAGAACGGCATCATCCGCATCAAAAAAGGACAGGTGCTTTCGCGACAGGGATTTTTGCATAACCTGGTCAATTCCTTATACAACCGTTCGCAGGGCGATTTTACCCGGGGTACTTTCCGTGTGAAAGGCGATACGGTGGATATCAATCTTCCCTATGTGGATTTTGGTTACCGCATTACTTTTTTCGGCGATGAAATTGAAGAGATTGAAAGCATAGAAACCTCAAGTAGTAAACGTATTGGCCTGATGGAAGATGCGGCTATCTTTCCCGCCACCTTATACCTGGCGCCGAAAACCCTGATCGTGGATGTGATGAATGAGATACAGGATGAAATGATGGCGCAGGTAGAATATTTTAAAGCATCGGGAAAATATATAGAAGCGCAACGTTTGAAAGAAAGAGTGGAATACGATATGGAAATGATCCGAGAACTGGGTTATTGCAATGGCATCGAAAATTATTCGCGTTTCTTTGACAGGCGCAAACCCGGTACGCGCCCCTTCTGCCTGCTTGATTATTTTCCCAAAGATTTTTTATGTGTGATAGATGAGAGCCACCAGACCATCCCGCAGGTAGCCGGCATGTATGGCGGCGACAGGAGCCGTAAACTGGTATTGGTGGATTATGGTTTTCGCCTGCCCAGCGCCATGGATAACCGGCCCTTGAATTTTCATGAGTTCGAGAACCTGATAGGCCAGACCGTTTTTGTGAGCGCTACACCGGGTGATTATGAACTGGAGAAAACAGGGGGTGTGGTAGTAGAGCAGGTAGTAAGGCCAACAGGATTATTAGATCCGCCGATAGAGATACGCCCCAGTGTGAACCAGATAGATGACCTTCTGGATGAAATTGACAAAACCGTTAAAAAGGGTGACCGTGTTTTAGTTACAACGCTTACTAAACGCATGGCCGAAGAGATGGACAAATACCTGGGCCGTATCAATATCAAATCCAAATACATTCACAGTGATGTGGATACACTGGAACGCGTAGAAATATTGCGCCAGTTACGCTTAGGTGATATTGATGTATTGGTGGGCGTGAATTTATTGAGGGAAGGCCTGGACCTTCCTGAAGTTTCATTGGTTGCGATATTAGATGCAGATAAAGAAGGGTTCCTGCGTAACGAACGGTCCCTTACACAAACGGCCGGCCGCGCTGCGCGTAACGTGGATGGCAAAGTTATTTTCTATGCCGATAAAATGACAGAAAGCATGCAGCGTACCATTGATGAAACTTCGCGCAGGCGCGAAAAGCAGGTTGCATTCAATATCGAACATGGTATTACGCCCACAACGATCATAAAAACCAGG
>JBKJPR010000158.1:0-4571 GCA_046594275.1 Sediminibacterium sp. | reverse complement strand
GATGTTCATGATGAGGGATCGGCCATGTTTGGTGGTGTAGCGGGCCATGCAGGGCTTTTCAGTAATGCGTATGACCTGGCACAATTGTATCAGATGTTGTTGAATGGAGGTGAACTGAATGGCGTAAGGGTATTGCAGAAGTCAACCATTGATAAATTCACTGCATATAACAGCAGCATAAGCCGAAGGGGATTGGGATTTGATAAACCGGAAAAAGACAATGCCACAAGAAAGGAGCCTTATCCTTCGGCAAGTGTTTCACCCGAAACCTATGGTCATACCGGTTTTACGGGAACCTGTGTCTGGGTAGATCCAAAGTATAATCTGGTCTATATTTTCCTCTCAAACAGGGTAACACCCACACGTAATAACAACAAATTAGGCCAGCTAAGTGTGCGTCCAAACATCCAGGAAGCCATTTATCAGTCTATTATGCGTTAAAAACCATAAGGCGGGATAAATTAAACACTTACGCTAACTTAGTATCTTACAACCTTAATCACACTTTTATGAAGCAGTTGGTACGTTCTTCCCTGTTGGTATGTTTGGTGGCAGTAACCCTGTCGTCTTGCAAAAACAACATTACAAAAGAGGCAAAATTTATTCCTAAAGAGGCAAGTTTCGTCCTCGTCCTCGATCCGCAGCAGCTTCAGGATAAATTACAGAAAGGGGGCATAAGCCTTGATACACTGATCGGAAGGGTATTTAAAAATGATACTGCCGATTCAAAAGACAAAGCCCGGTTCAATGATGTAAGAGAGAACGCAGGTATTAACTGGAATGAAAAAATCTTTGTTTTCATGCTGCAGAAAACCAATGCAGATAATAGCCAGACCAGTACTTTTAATGCATTAGGCAGTTTGAAGGATGCAGGGAAATTAGAAGCCTTTTTAAAAAAGCAGGATCACCTGAAAGACAAAACCATTACAAAAGAAAAAGAGTATAGTTACATGGTTACCGATGATGGCTCTATGCTGGCATGGAATAAAGAGCAGGTGATCGTTACCATGCACACACACACGCAGAAAGCGGTTTACGATACGGTGGCAATGGAATTCAAAAAGCCAGCTCCTGCCAATACAGAAGCGGAAATGATACAACAGGTAAACCGCTATTTCTCACAAAAAATCAGTGAGTCATTGGCTGATGTTTCCATTTTTACAGATATGTTCAAAGAGAAGGCAGATGGATATGCCTTTGCAAGTGCCAATAGCTCACTTGCAGGGTTAAGCATGATGCCCTTGCAGTTACCTAAACTGGAAGAATTAATAAAAGACAACTACTCGGCTTCTACGTTGAGTTTTGAAGATGGTAAAATTATTGCTAAGTCAATCACTTATACCAATCCATTATTGAGTAGCGTGTTAAAACAATATGCAGGGCCTGTTGTGGACCTTTCGATGATAGATAATTTTCCTTCACAAAACATTAATAGTATCATTCTCGCGGCCTTTAATCCGGAGATATTTGGTGGGATATTAAAGCAATTGGAAGTGGAGGGGCTGATAAATAGCTTTTTACAAAAAAGTGGTTTAAGCAGCCAGGATATTTACAAATCATTAAAAGGCAATATCGCAGTAGTGATATCGGACCTCGGCATGGCGCAGCCAGAACCACAAATGAAAAAAGATGAAAGCAGCATGGTGAAGAAAACACCTTTTGGGAAAATGATAATAAATGCACCAGTGGGCGACAAAGCAAGTTTTATAAAAGTGATGGATAAAGCAGTTGAACAGGGGCTTTTGGTTAAACAGAATGCAACTTACAAAGCGGCAGGCGCCCTTTCTCTTATGGGTCTGTTTGTGATAGCAGATGATAAGAATTTCATTATTGCCAGTGATTCACTGACCTATACACAATATATGGCCAAAACAAACAAGGCTGTTATCAATAAAGAAGCATTAGACAGGTTCAAAGGAAAATCAACGGTTTTCTATTTCGATATTGCTAATACATTAAATGGCTTTCTCAAAGATTCAACCGGCAACTTCAATAAATCCCTGCGATCCGCTAAAGAAACTTTCAAAGATGTGATTGCCACGTCTGATAATTTCGACGGCAAAAGTATCAAAGCCTTATTCGAAGTAAGGATGCAGAATGAGAAACAGAACAGCCTGGTAACATTGACCAGCTTATTAACAGACATTGCAGTTGATATGCGTGTACAGGCCAGGAGAGAAAAAGAATCTGAAGATAAATTATTTCCCGGCGGAGTTCCGGCCATCATCCGCACCAATTAGACAACTGGTATTCTTATCATGAAAAGTCCTGCCCTGGCAGGATTTTTTCATTCTGATTCATTGTATTTTCGGTAACAGCCATTTTTGAGCATGACCATTGAGCTTACACAATTAATACCCATTCCGCTGAAAGACAGATTTCTGCAAAGAACGTCTGATGTATGGAATACTTGCCTGGTATTGCAACAGGGTGAATTTATTAAGATCAAAGCGCCGAGTGGAACGGGTAAAACAACCCTGGTACATATCATTTATAAATTGCGCCATGATTATGAAGGTGCTGTACTTTTTAATAATACCCCGGCAACTGATTTGCATGAGGATGCATTGGCAGCAATACGGCAACAGGAATTAAGCATCATTTTTCAGGATCTTCGTTTATTCCCGAATCTCACGGGGAGAGAAAATATAGAACTCAAAAGAATATTGCAACCCCCGTTTTATAACAGCGAAGTAATTGATGCCATGTCCGAAACAATGGGTGTGAGCCATATTTTGGACCAGGCGGCTGGCCTCTGCAGTTATGGAGAGCAGCAACGCTTAGCCATTATACGGGCATTGATGCAGCCTTTTTCATGGCTGATCATGGATGAGCCCTTCAGTCACCTGGATATAGCGAATACCCGCAAGGCAGCAGAATTAATAGAAACAGAATGCAGGAAAAGAAAAGCGGGCCTGTTGATCACAGATCTGGATGAGGATTCGAATTTCATGTATACCCATGAATACAAGCTATAAAGACGCACAATGGACAGATTACATCAACTCCTTAAAAAACTCATTCGCACTGGTACAGGGCGAAAAAGGTTTTTTATGGCCTTTATTGGCCTGTCTGTTGCCATGTTATTGATTCTCGCAGCAGTGCAGATCCAGGCCAATTATAACGATCTCCTGCACAGTAAAACAAACCAGGATAGCATTGCTAACTTCCTGGTATTAAATAAAATTTTAAATGACCAGAATTTAGGGGCCACAGCATTGAAAGATGCAGAAATTGACGACCTGAAAAAACAGCAGTTTGTAGAATCTGTGGGATTGTTAACGCCCAGCCGTTTTAAAGCCTCCATTCAAAGTTCTAGTGACCGTTTTCCTTTTTTCACAGATATTGCTTTTGAGAGTGTCCCTACTGATTTTATTGATGTAACAAGTAAAGACTGGAAATGGGATGAAACTGCTGCATTCGTTCCCATTATCGCACCGAATATGTTTCTGGATTTTTATAATTTCCAGTTTTCTTTTTCGCAGAATCTTCCCCAGCTAACGCATGCTGTGGTAAAAATGATCGTGTTCAAAGTGAATATCACTGGCCCCAATGGGATCGTAAGCTATAATGGCCGCATAGTTGGTTTTAGCGACAGGATATCGTCATTATTAGTCCCGCAGGAATTCATGGATTGGGGGAATGCACATTTTAGTAATAACCAGGATATAAAACCATCACGTGTTATTATCAGAACAAAAGATCCGGGCAGTCCTGATTTAGTTCAATACCTGAAGAAAAAAGGGTTGGCAACTGATGCAGATAAAACAAGGTTCAGCAGGTACCGGCAGGTGGTTGACCTGGTGGTGAATATTTCCTGGATCACAGGCGCTGTCATGTTGGTATTTGCTATGCTTATATTCACTCTCTTTATTCAGCTAACCATCGCTTCGTGTAAAGAAGAGATCATTTTACTGATCACCTTGGGCGCTTCCCCGAAACAACTCAGGCGTTTTTTGATCCGGCAGTTCTTCCCGGTGAATATCTGGATTATTGGAGTATCGTTATTAATTATTGGGGGCTTGCAATACTATATCCATGCCAGGTTATTGCTACAAAATATATACGTGAGTCTATTACCTTCTTATTACACTTTATTAACTGCGATTGCCGTATTGATACTAATCTGGTGGGTAAACAGAACGATGATAGGTAAATACATCTCATTACCAGGTAAAGGAAATCATAGTTGACCCTGACTGAGATTCTGAACGATACTTAAATAGAGTAAAGGTGAGTTGTCAGTGGTGAGTAGTGAGTGGCTTTCCCATTACTCTCTTCCTAATATTGCTACCATTTTATACTGGCTTTTTATGTTTAGGCTGAATTCCGCGCAGCATTAATGATACCAAACATACTCCGGGTAACCAATTTCTCATATACCTCTTTCATTTCCGGCGTTACTTCTTTTTGGTGCAATTGGTGTAATGCATATTGCTGGATGGTCAATAGCGGCAATACGATTTTATCCCGCATCTGGATGGAAGCCCGTCCTGTTTTATCATCCTGCATCAGCTCTGTTGAGTCAGAGAGTTCCAGTACTAATTTGTAAGTAAGGTCAAATTCATTTT
>JBKJPR010000140.1:0-3405 GCA_046594275.1 Sediminibacterium sp. | reverse complement strand
GGTGAAAGCTTGGGTAAGGGGGTAATTAAAAATATATAATCTGTCTTCATTACGGGAACGGTTTCTTTCCAGCAGCTTCAGGTCGGCAGACTCTGTGGCTCCAGAGCCCGCATAACTAAAAGATGCAGAAGATGCAATTGCGTAGAGCCAATCTTCCGTACCTGTTCCGTTTACCTTCGATAATAACAAAGTAAAGGTCTGATAATAGTACGCCGACTGGCCGGGATCGAATAGCTGGGTGCTTTCGCGCTTGGGCGATAAGATTCTTTCAAGTTCACTATTAGTTACGATAACAGAATCGGTATCACCCGTGGCTGAATCCCTGTAAATAAAATAATCGTTGGTTGATAGTTGAACGTAATCGAAGGCTTCTTTTATAAAATTATTTTGTGGAATAACGGGCTCAGCCTCTTTTTTACAGGATAAGCATAATAAAAGAGCAATGGCAATGAAGCAGGCAGTCTTTTTCATGGGAAATGGGTTAGGGTTGAAAGATTTTTTAATAATACTTTAAGGTAGATTCCGGTGGTAAGTTTTAGTACCCGTTTTTGTTCCTGGCCCGAAACTATAGACCCGATCATGCGATTCCTAATTGGTTTTCATTGACGATATTTTTAAAACAGCGGAAATCCTTAATCCGTCCTCAAATTATCTTCGGAGGGTTTGTATTCTACTTTTTTTGTATTAGATTTAATTTGTTTTGGCAGATTTTACTAAAACCCAGGGTTAATCTTCGTCTTTTTTACTAAAACCCAATGCATGGAACATAGTGCCCAACAACTGCTTTTTAACCATATCAAAGAGGTATTGCCGCCACACCTGACGATGGTGGATGTGATTGCTGAGATACTTAACATCAGTAACGACAGTGCCTACAGGCGCATAAGAGGAGAGAAGTCCATTTCACTGGATGAAGTACAAGTCTTGGCGTCACATTTTAAACTATCTATGGATCAGTTGCTCCATTTAAAGAGTGACACCTTTGTTTTTACCGGCCGTACAACCAATAATTCAGATTATAAATATGAAAACTGGCTGGAATCTGTAGTTACCCACATGCAACTTTTCCTGAGTTTTCAACCCAATCATTTGTTCTACCTGGCCAAGGAAATTCCATTTTATTATTATTTCATGATACCAGAAATAGCGGCATTTAAATCTTTCTTCTTCATGAAATCAATATTGTATTATGAAGACTGGAAAACAAAAAAATTTTCATTACAAGATGATTACAGTAAATACCATGAGCTGATGCAGAAATGTAGCCAGCTATATGCGAAACTTCCATCCACAGAAGTATGGAGTCTAGAAATTATTACCAGCACTCTGCACCAGATCGATTTTTACAGGGCTTCCGGCGCTTTGAATTCAGACGAGGACGTACTGGTTTTATTGGATAAATTGAACCTGCTGTTAGATCATCTCGAATTACAGGCTGAGTATGGTGTGAAACTTTTATATGGACAGGATCCCGCCACAGGGACGGTTCCTTATAAAATGTTTGTGAATGAGATCATTATGTGTGACAATATGCAGTTAATACAGATAGGAAATAAATATTTGACTGGGTTAAACCATAGTGTCATCAATTTCATTACCACTATGGATGAGTCTTTCAATGCCTATACAAAAAAAACAATGGAAAACCTTGCCCAGAAATCAACATTGATCAGCGGTGTGAATGAAAAAGAAAGGCTGGTGTTCTTTAACAGTTTACGGGCGAAAGTAAAGGCCGCAAAACAATTGATTCAGGTAAAGACCCTTTCATAATACCATTATACATGTTCGACAACAAATAAAATGCATATAGATGGTTTGCAGGTCATCCCAATATATTATGTTTTGTCTGCTAGAAAATGTAAGTGTCCCGCTTCCTGTTTCTTTAGAGCAGATACAATTTGTTGTTCGGTACATCTTCCTTTTTTCATAACTATTAAAATTTAAAGTTAACAAGCATTTCATTTGTTAACTCTAATCTTACTGGCCGAACTTAGTGGAAGCTTACAAGTGGAAGCTTAATTGTAGACCTCCAGCTAAAGCAAAAAAAGTCAATCCAATAAGCGGTGGTAATAAAAGTACAAGCGCCGTCGTTTTTACAGCATCCGGGGCTCTTACTGAAAGGTTTATGCCCTTTGCTTCCGAACTTATTACTTTATTATCGTCAGAAAATATAAACTTCGAATATTTGTCGAAGTAATGAGTGTAACTATCATTTATTGCAAGCGGCTTGTCTAGGGTAAAAGGTTTTCCTAATACATCAATGAAAGCGCGCTTATTGTTTTTGCTTAATGGGTCACCTGATTGTAATCTATTATGAGCAAAATGGCCTGATTCATTTGCATAGTAGTAATAACAGGTGGTTTTGGCTTCATCCGTTTTTACTTCACTGGGTAAACCGAAACGGTCCGTTACATCCGACCTGGTTTTGTACGTATTCAAAACCTTCTGATGGGTATGCAAAGTTTTGGTACATGAAGTTATCAGTAAAGTACCCAGGCAAAAGATAGCGTAGTAATTTTTCATGGCAGTAGATTTAATAATTATTTAATTCCTCAAAATTATTCCTGCCCCTACCTGTATCCTGATTGATTATTACCTACATACTAAAAAAGAAAAGTAAATTTTACTAATCAGAACCGGGGGGGTGCCAAATAATAAAAAAATGCAAAAAAACGCGGGTAAGGTATTATCTATATGCAGATTATGAAACCAGGCCGGATATAGGTTAATCACACCGGCGCGAAACCGTGCGCGGAAATTCCACAAAATAACAGATTTTAAGGTGTACAGGTAAGTATTGAGCCATATATATAACAGTAAAAATCAGTAAATTAACAGAAATAGGTGGTTATTCCAAGGTGTTTAACAGTAAGGCCCACACCACGAAAACCCTGACAGCAATGTTGGGGTTTTTTGTATGCGGAAAGATTGTAGGTCAGCGACTAACAATGGCTGAAACGACCAACAACGGCCGGGGAGTTTCTTTGTTTATTATTGGGGACGCGTTTAAATCAGTCAGCTTATTCTTTTCCCATTTCATTGATCACCATATTCGCCAGCAATTTCTTATTGGGATCCAGCGCAACCGTAACCGGCATTTCCTTACAGGGGATGCTAAGCCTTGTTGTTTCGGGATGAATGGTATACTTCCGGATGGTTTGACTGCCGTTAGCAGAACTGGTAATGCCAATCTCCAGTTGGAATTCATATTGCTTATCCTTTTGCGGGGGCTGGTGCAGATCAATTATTAGTTTTTTTTTGGCGGCATCATAAGACCAGATTGCCCTGATGTTAATCTCGCCACTACGATGAAGCCATTGATCAAAATAAGCACGCAGGTCCTGATGAGAAACCGATTCCATTTCCCGGATGAAATCTTCTGTAGTCGCATTTAAATTGAAGTGA
>JBKJPR010000071.1:0-3445 GCA_046594275.1 Sediminibacterium sp. | reverse complement strand
GTGAAGGTTACAAAATTGATCCTGGCACGCTCATCCAGTTTTAAACGGTCCAGTATTTCTTTCTTTACCTGGTCATCATACCTTAGCCCATCCACCAGCTTATTAGCCCACGCATCATTTGCACTTTGGATTGATCCATTAACAGCAAGCGCCCTGAGTATGGCTGTATCGAGATTCCTCGCTACCGATGCGGCTTGCAAAAAATGGTTATACAGGTCGCCTAACCAGACAGATGTCTGTAAACGGTTCGCTTCTGTCATTTTAGTTTCACGCAAAGGCTCTGTGGCGCTTTTGAATTTACCTGCATAAAAAATCTGCGGCTGAATTTCCAATTTATCCAGTGTGCCTTTCAGGAAAAGCATATTTACAGCAAACCCTTGCCAGTCAACACCTCCTTGCGGGTGACAGTATATTTTATCGGCAACATTTCCCACATAATACCCTTTCTGGGAAATGGCTTCGCCATATGCGATAACAAACTTTTTACTGGTTTTGAAATCGAGTATCGCTTTGCGAAGCTCCTCACTGGGGGCAAAACCATTGGCATTGCTGCCACATAAGATATAGATACCTTTTACTGCCGAATCGGATCTGGCATGGTGTATCATCCTGATCATATCATACAAAGCAGGCATATCATTATCGGTTCCTTTCGCTAAAGCATTGAGCGGGTTATCGTCGGATTGTTCTTTGAAAGTACCCGAAAGATCCAGAACCAATACCGCTTTACTTCCAACAATAGGTTTATCAGAAGAAGTGGCGCTGGCAATGAACCCAATCAGCAGGGCTATGCCTAAAATAACAAATATGACGATGGCCAGGAAAGCAGCAAAAAATGTTTTAAAGAAACCCCTCATAATTTTTTATTAATTGGTACTGAATTTAAAGATATTTGAACCATACTATACTTCCAATTTATGAATACAGCTTATTTGCTGATAGGCGGCAACCTTGGCGACAGATCTGCTTATCTGCAGGGAGCCTGCCGTTTGATACAGCAATTCTGCGGCAATATCGTTCATTCTTCCGCTATTTACGAAACAGCGGCCTGGGGAATAACAGAGCAGCCATCCTTTTATAACCAGGCCATTGCCATTGAAACAGAACTGCGACCGGAGGGGCTCATGCAGGAACTCCTGGATATTGAGGAAAAGATGGGTAGGAAAAGAACGGTGAAAATGGGGCCACGGATCATTGACCTGGACATTTTACTGGTGGACAGCCATATCATTTCATCGTTGTTATTAACATTGCCCCATCCTTCCCTGCCCCGGCGGCGGTTTGCACTATTACCGTTGTGCGAGATCGCTCCGGGCCTTATACACCCGGTATTACACAAAACCATCCGTCAATTGCTGGAAGAATGTAAAGATAAATTAGATGTGCAAAAAAAATCCCTCCCCGCTAACTGATGGCGGTTAATTTTGACCGTTACGGAGCTAACTATTCATGAAACATCATTTTATAACTGTTGAAGGAAATATTGGTGTAGGCAAAACCACACTTACACATTTATTGGCCAAACATTTTAATGCAAGGCTGATATTGGAAGAATTCGCCGACAATCCTTTCCTTCCTAAGTTTTACGAGAACCCTTCCCAATATGCTTTCCCTCTCGAACTGTTCTTTATGGCCGAAAGGTATAAGCAGTTGAAGGATATGGTGCATACCAAGGACCTGTTTCAAAGTGTTACTGTTTCTGATTACCTTTTCACCAAGTGCTTATTATTTGCTAAAGTGAACCTTTCTGAAGAAGAATTCAGGTTATACCAGAAATTGTTCGAGATCATTCACCAGCAGCTTGCCTTCCCGGATATCCTTATTTACCTGCATGCCCCCGTACAAAAACTACAGTTAAATATCAAAAAGAGAAACCGGTCATACGAACAGGGCATCAGTGATGAATACCTGTTCCATATACAGGAAACCTATACCAGTTATATCAAACAACATAATATCAAGACCATTTTCATTGATGCCAGCAATGCAGATTTCCTGGGCAATGAAAAACATTTACAGATCGTTATTGATGCACTGGATAAGGATTATGAGAATGGGCAGCATTATTTCAGCCTGCCATAACTTCGAAAGAACGGATGGCAAGATGAACTGTGATATGTAAAAAATATTTGTGTTATTTGCGTTCCAAATTTCACCACTCACCATTCACCCAATACCCTAATGCCTGCAGCCCAACAAAAAGACGATCCATTTGCCGCGATGCGGATTGCGGAGTACCGCAATCTGATGATGGGCCGTTTTCTGTTTATTATGGGTTTACGGATGATGGGTACGCTGGTTGGCTGGTGGATATATGAATTAACCAATGATCCTTTTGCGATAGGATTGATAGGATTGTCGGAAGTGGTACCCGCTGTATCGCTGTCATTATATGCGGGCCATGTGATTGATATCAGTGAGAAACGTAAATTATTACTCAAAGGTGTTGCCTTATATTTTTGCTGCGCCCTGCTTTTACTCGGACTTTCCACACATTATACCACCACTCAGCTCAGCAACCACTGGATCGCTTTCAGTATTTATGTAATTATATTCTTTACAGGTATTTTCCGTGCATTTACCGGTCCTGCTTTTGGAACCATGGTGGCATCTATTGTTCCGAAGGCAACCTTACAGAATGCTACCACATGGAACCAGGGTACCTGGCTCTCTGCTTCTGTGATCGGCCATGCAACCGTTGGCTTCCTGATTGCCGGCATAGGGAATACCGGCTCATTGATGATCATTTCTATACTCGTGGTGACTGGCTTCTTTTTCATGTATCAACTGAAACCCAAACCGGCTTTAAATGAACCCGGTGAGAAAAAGACATTGGACAGCGTGAAAGAAGGTTTACGATTCGTATTTAACACAAAGGAAATCCTGGGCGCTTTATCACTCGATCTTTTTGCAGTACTGTTTGGCGGCGCCGTGGCCATGATTCCGGTATTTGCCAAAGATATCCTGCTGGCGGGTCCAGTTGGTTTTGGATGGCTGAATGCCGCTTCGGATATAGGCTCTATTTTTATCGTTGTTATCCTTACTTTATTTCCGATGCGTCAAAAGCAGGGGAAAAAATTACTGCTTTCCGTAGGCGGATTTGGCCTCTGCATCATCATTTTTGCTTTGTCTAAATCATTCTGGCTTTCATTTGCTGTACTGCTACTCAGCGGAATTTTAGACGGCATCAGTGTTGTGATAAGAGGTACCATCCTCCAATTAAAAACACCAGACCATATGCGGGGAAGGGTTATGAGTGTCAATTCTATGTTTATCAACAGCAGCAATGAACTGGGCCAATTTGAAAGTGGTGTTGCGGCAAAATTGATGGGAGTTGTACCATCTGTTGTATTCGGAGGCTTTATGACCGTACTGGTAGTGGTAACCACCTGGTTCAAAGCCCCAGGTTTGCGGAAAATGGAGTATTGAACTTTGTATCTTTGTC
>JBKJPR010000515.1:0-6053 GCA_046594275.1 Sediminibacterium sp. | reverse complement strand
CGGAATCCCTTTTTAAAGAATCCAGACGGGCTAATACCGTATCCATTGGTTTCAAATTGGCAGCAGTTACCTTTTTAATAGAATCTTCCTGTTTTTGCCTGATAGTAGCCAGTTCGCCCTGCTGCTTATTGTTATACCAGAAGTAAACAAAAAACAAAACCCCCAGCAGCACAAACCCAATGACCGTATTCTTATCCGTCTTCATACAAAATTTTATTGAGCCGCAAAGGTAGTATTTGGATCGACAATTGAGAGTCCCAAGTTGCGAACCCGTTAAAATAGCTATAAAACGCAGTCGCCCCCTGTAAATTCCGGTTTTTCATCGTTTCTTTATGCTTCCCACTTCAACCAAAGGTTATTTTCGACTTCTACCCCCTTTACCATCTAAACTTATGTTATGCAGGAAACTACATCGGCTATTTCCCAAAGGGAAAATTATGCCCCGTCTGGCTGGACTCGTTTTCTCTGGTGGCTCTCAACTGCTGAGAAAGAATTATTAACCGATTGTATGATTGACCGGAACCGGTATGCTATAGTGGGTATGACTGTTTTGGGAACCTGGGCTTTTGCCACTCTGGCCTGGACCTATTTTTTCAGCACAGTGGTAGATAATTTTTTTGTGGCTGCTGTTCTCGGGCTTTTCATGGGTGGAATTATCCTTATCATTGACCGGTCTCTGATCAAAGGTATTAACCGTTCGAATAAAGGAAGAATTACACCATTGTTGTTCCGCGGTGTACTGGCCGCAACTATTGGTCTGTTCATGGCCCAACCGGCTTTATTGTACCTGTTTAACAAAGAGATTCATGTCCAGATATCCCTGGATAATGAACAGCGGAAAAAAGATAAACGGCAGCAACAGGACTCCGTATATTTTGCTGAGCGCGCCACTTTATTAAAAAGAAAAAATGACCTGCAGCAACAATTAAATACACGGTATAGCGAGGTATCTGCCTCAAGGGATGCTTTTATCAGGGAAACGGATGGGACAGGTGGCAGCAAAAAGATTGGGTTAAAAGATATTGCACAGGCAAAGCAAAAAGAATATCAAAAACTGGATGCCGATTACCGGCTACAGGAAGCGGACATCATACCCCGCCTCAAAAACACGGACAGCGCCTTAGCAGTGATCGATGCATCGATCCAGAAAGAACAACAGGCATTCACAGCCCTGCTGAATGATGGTTTCATAACCCGCATTGAAGCATTGAATCACCTGGTAAAAGACAATCCTGCTGTGGCTTTCCGCTATTATTTATTAGTGGCCATTTTAATGCTGATCGAATTAATGCCCGTGATAGCCAAGATACTGTTACCGGAAGGCACTTATGAAGAAAAAGCGCAGTTGCGCGAACAGATAGAAAAAGAACTCACTCGTAATAACCACAAAAGAGAACTGGACCTGAAAGAATTGTACAACCAAACCGCCTTCGACCAGGATGCCGGTTTCATCAAAGATTTTTTCGCCGAATCAGAACAGGAGCGAAAAACAAAGATGATGGAACGGCTGAAAGAATGGAAAGAAGAAAAGACCAAAAGTTTTGATGGGATGTGGGATGATATGAAGAGAGATATGCTGACGAAGCAGGAGAACTAGGGAATGTCGAACAGATGAACAAGGAACAAGGAATGTTGAAGTGGTTTCCCATTCCTTGCTCCTTGTTCATCTGTTCCAATTGTCAATCTGGCAATAAATTACCACATCGAAAGGATCAGATCAGTGCATCCTGTAGTGAAGTTGTTTTAAAAGAACTCTTTCTATCATTGTACTTTTTAGCCGCATCAATAAAACTCACAAATAAGGGTGCAGGACGTTCAACCGTACTTTTTAATTCGGGGTGATATTGTACACCGATAAAAAATGGATGGTCAGGTATTTCCATGATCTCTACCAGGCCGGTTTGCGGGTTACGCCCACTGGCTATCATCCCATTTGCTTCGAAGTGGCTAAGGTAATCATCATTAAATTCATAGCGGTGCCTGTGTCTTTCACTGATCATCGTTTCTCCATAGACCTGATGTGCTAGGCTTCCCTCTTTTATTTCACAGGGATAGGCGCCTAAACGCATGGTGCCACCCATCATCTTTATTTTCTTCTGCTCTTCCATCATATTAATCACCGCATTGGAAGTTGAATTATCCATTTCCGTAGAATGCGCGTCTTTCAACCCTAATATATTCCGGGCAAATTCTATCACCGCCATCTGCATACCCAGACAAATGCCAAAGAAAGGCAATCCTTTCTCACGTGCATACTGCACGGCAACAATCTTTCCTTCAATACCCCGGTGTCCAAAACCCGGCGCCACCAACAGGCCATCAAGCCCATCTAATTTTTCGGCCACATTTTCCTGGGTTATGAATTCGCTGTGTACATTCACTACCTGTACTTTTACTTCATTCATGGCGCCCGCATGTACAAAACTTTCGAGGATCGATTTATAAGCATCCTGCAGTTCAATGTATTTCCCTATCAGCCCCACTGTTACTTTACTGCGGGGATACTTAAGTTTATCTAAAAATTCTTTCCACTTATCCAGACTGGGTTCACCGTAGTTGGTAATATTCATTTTACGCAGGCATATCAGGTCCAGTTTCTCACGCAACATCAAAAGCGGTACTTCGTAAATGGTAGAAGCATCCATGGCTTCGATCACAGCTTCCTGTTTTACATTACAGAAAAGTGCGATCTTTCTCTTAATATCATTATTCAGAGGCTCCTCGGTTCTGCAAACCAGGATATCCGGGTGCACGCCAGTTTCACTAAGCATTTTTACACTGTGCTGGGTAGGCTTGGTCTTTAACTCCTTTGCCGCTTTCAGGTACGGGATCAAGGTGAGGTGTACCACCATCACATCTTCATCCGGGAGCTCCCACTGCAACTGGCGAACAGCTTCAATAAAAGGCAGACTTTCAATGTCACCTACCGTACCGCCGATCTCGGTAAGAATGATATCATATTTGTCATCCGCACCCAATAACAACATCCTTCTTTTAATTTCATCGGTGATATGTGGTACTACCTGTACGGTTTTACCCAAAAAATCGCCCGCCCTTTCTTTATTGATAACTGTCTGGTAAATACGGCCGGTGGTCACATTATTGGCCTGCGAGGTATAGATACTTAAAAATCTTTCATAGTGCCCGAGGTCAAGATCGGTTTCGGCGCCATCTTCTGTTACATAACATTCCCCATGTTCATAAGGATTGAGTGTGCCCGGATCAACATTGATATAAGGATCGAATTTCTGGATGGTTACCCTTAACCCCCGCGCCTGCAAAAGCTTCGCAAGCGAGGCGGCAATAATCCCCTTTCCTAAACTACTTGTTACACCACCGGTAACGAAAATGAATTTGGCCATAATGCGGTTTATTAGTGTATTGGTTTTTTTACCAAACTTTATTATATAATTACTAGCGTTGCCTGCCCATGCGTTCGGGCAAACCCTTGCATTCCGGTTCTTTACGCAAAAAAACCATTTCACAATCCCCAAACTGCAAAAAATTGGCGGTTGCGCTGCACATTTAAACGTATGACCTTGGAAAAACAGTGTAGAAAATATTCAGAGGTCATACAAACCTACAGCAAAAAGTTTGACAAAAAAAAATAGCTACGGCTAATCAAACACCTCTCACCCAGAAGTGTTAATTTGAAGTGTACATCTTTATTTAAAAATACATTTATATGAAAAAGTTCCTGTTCCTGGCCACCGCTGCTTTTGTCACTGCTGCCTTCTTTGGGTACCGGCATAAAACGCCTGAACCTCAACTGCTTACTGCATCCTGCTATATTAGCTGTTTTAATGCCGATGTACGGGAACAATTCAGGCAGGAAGCCGCCACTCAGGCATTTGCCATGCTGCATGAAACACCCAGGTATTACAAGTTGGAAGGTGCTACCGGTAAACCTGTCAGTTTTAAGGCCGCAGATGGCTCAAATGCGATGGGCTATGAGATCAGAAGCGGCAAAAAATCGAACAAATGGATATTTGTGATACAGGAATGGTGGGGACTGAACGATTATATCAAAAGAGAAAGCGAAACACTGTCAAAAGAACTGGATAACGTACATGTGATCGCCCTCGATCTGTATGATGGCAAAGTGGCTGCCACTCCTGACAGCGCTATGAAATTGGTGCAGGCTGCTAAAACAGAAAGGTTGGAAAACATCATCAAAGGCGCTATTGCTTATGCCGGTAAGGATGCAAAAATCTACACAATCGGCTGGTGCTTTGGTGGAATGTGGAGCCTGCAAACCGCTTTACTGGCGGGAAAACAGGCAGCAGGAACCATTATGTATTATGGAAGGCCTGAAACAAATATGGACAAATTGAAAACCCTGAATGCTGATGTGATTGGATTCTTTGGCAATAAGGACAGGAGCCCATCTCCCGAAATGGTAACCAAATTCGAGGCTGATATGCAGGCTGCCGGTAAAAAACTTACCACTCATAAATATGATGCAGGCCATGGCTTTGCCAATCCCAGCAATCCCAGTTTTAATAGGGAAGCTACCGAAGATGCGCATGCCAAAGCCATCTCTTTCCTGAAAGAGCACATGAAGTGAGTGGTGAGTGGTCAGTAGTGAGTAGTGAGTGTGATAAAAAGGGTACTGACCACTCACCACTCACCACTCACATATCATTCACGATCTTCTTATAACTCGTTATAATTCCTTTAATCAGGGATGAACTGAAACCCTGGTGTTCCATTTCATTAAGGCCCGCAATGGTACAGCCTTTGGGTGTGGTTACTTTATCTATTTCCTGTTCGGGATGGGTATTATGTTTTAATAATAATTCGGCCGCGCCTTTTACGGTTTGTGCAGCTATGAGTGATGCAGTAGCCGCACTAAAGCCTATTTCTATACCACCTTGTATATTGGCCCGTATGTAACGCATGGCATACGCAGTGCCGCAGGCGCCCAGTACGGTAGCCGCATCCATTAATTTTTCTTCGATAAAAACAGATTTTCCTAACTGCTCAAACAAGTTGGTCACATAATTTACCTGCTCTTCACTTGCCTGGTGGGCGCATATACAGGTCATACTTTCCTGTATCGCAATAGCTGTATTGGGCATGGTACGGAATATGGCGAACCGTTCACCCACGATCTCCTCGATGTCTTTTATCCAGACACCGGTTACCACGCTGATTAGTACATGCCTTTGCGGATCGAGGTAGGGTTGAATACCGGCGAGTACTTCTTTTAGCTGGAATGGCTTTACGGCCAGTACAATCCAGTCTGCATGCTTCACAGCTTCAATATTATCACTGCCCGTCAGCACCCCCTTTTCTTCCAGTGATTTGAGTGATGCGGTATTTCTTTTGGTAACCACCAGGTGGCCGGGCAAAATAAACCCGCTGCTCACCAAACCTTCGGCCATTGAAGCGCCGAGGTTACCGCCACCAATGATGGCTATTTTCTTGCTCATAACAATTGCTTTGCTGTGAAAGTAATGAAAAAAAAAGCCCCGGGACATATCCAGGGGCTTCCTTCATAAATTTAGGAATATCTCAACCGCTATTCATTTCTCAACTTTTTTTGGAGTGCCAGAGGGTCTCCTTTCCATTCTAATTTGCCTGCATATTGAGAAAGGTCTATCGGTTTTGTCTTACCAGGCAATGATGCGATAATTTTTTCAGACTTTTTTTTATCGAGTTTCTTTTTTACAACTATTGTCATGATCTTCCCTTTCACTAAAATTAGTAAAAATTCTCCACTGCCAAATAATTCCGGACATAGTCATCAACCCCTTCTTCAAGAGAATAGAAAGCATCGGTATATCCGGCATCCCGTAGCTTTTGCATATTGGCCTCTGTAAAATACTGGTACTTATCCCTGATATCTTCCGGCATATCTATAAATACAATATGGGGCGCCAGGTCAAGCCCGGAGAAAGTAGCTTTTACCAGGTCATTAAAAGTTCTTGCAGTACCGGTACCCAGATTATACAGGCCATTTAAATCCATTGACCATTCACTCCGTCCGGAAGATCTGGCCTGACGGGTATTCAACATTTCTCTCATTATCCACCCGATCACACTCACCA
>JBKJPR010000495.1:0-5313 GCA_046594275.1 Sediminibacterium sp. | reverse complement strand
GAACCTGAATACATTGAATGTTGCGAAAGGCTTTTCCTTCAGTAAACTCAATTTTATGGCAGACCAGTATCCCGGCACCGGTTTATGGGTGAGGTTGGGTATATGGTGGAACTTTATCAATTAATATTAAGGGGGAGTGGTGAGTAGTGAGAGTGTATGTAAAGCCATTTATAACTCACTTCTCCAAATTACAACCAAAACGATCATTTCTTTTTCTTCCAATTAATACGCCTGCCGAGCAGGATCTTTATCACCAGGCCATCCGTAGCATCTGTAAGACCGAAACCGGGGCCAAAATTGATCTCCCATTTGGGGTCAACATAAAGGTCGGCAACAAGGAAGAGCGCGTGTTCCTGGTCGGGTAATTTTTCAAAATCATTCAGGGGGCCGAGGTCGCCATAATATTCTGTACCTAAACTAACTTTAGGCGAAACAGCATAGGCAGCTTTAAAGTTCGGTGCAAATGCGGGTGCGGAAGATTTATCAACCCCTTTGAGTGTGACACCTAATACCGGATTTAATGAGAGGTATAATTTGCCAAAGGTCTTATCAATAATGGGGCGGATCTCCATATTTAATGTTTCATCTGAGTAATCTTTATTCTGCAGGCCAATCTCTACAGAAAGGCTGAGTCCCACCGGCAGCTTCCATTTAACAGGCGCAGATATCCTGGGCCTGATATGTGTGCCGATCACCTTCCAGCCATAATTAGGGGTGTAGTTAGTAAACAAATAAAACCCCAGTTCAAAATTATCAGTGATGCCATGTGTAATCTCCACAGTTTCATGCAGGGCATGCCAGGAGGGCAGTACGCCATTTACTATATTTTTTCCACCCCTGAAGGTAAAATTGCTGTGTATTTCAAAAATGGTTTGCCCTTTGGCCATGGTAGGAGCGCTGTATACCTGGATCTCATAGTTTTCCTGGGCTGTTAGTAAAATTGAAAAAAAGCAGGAGCAAATGAACAGTATTCCTTTCATCAGGATGCATTTTGATTCGTAAAATAAACCGATCAGCAACAAAGTATACCATTTATTATTTGGGGCGAATGGTTAATGTTTCAGTGCTCTTTTTTTAATCATACCTCCCTTGGTGTCCTTTACGCTGTTCATGACCACAAAGGCATTAGGGTCTATCTTCTGGATCTCGATATTCAATTTATTAAGTTCGAGGCGGGTAATAACGGTATAAACGATATCAATATCTTTCTTTTCACCATGACTGCCATAACCCCGTTTCCCCTTATAAACCGTAAGGCCCCTGCCTAATTTGTTCGTGATCATTTCCCTGATTTCTTCACTATGGGAAGAAATAATGGTAACTCCTGTATATTCCTCGATACCCTCGATCACAAAATCAAGCGCCCTGGATGCAACTAAATAAGTGATCATGGAATACAATGCTGTTTCTACGGAAAGTAAATAAGCAGCTGCCGAAAAAACGCCGATGTTAATGATGATGATGATATCACCAATAGTAGTACCCAATTTCCGGCTGAGGTAAATGGCGAGGACTTCTGTGCCGTCTATCACGGCACCGCCCCTTACAGAAAGGCCGATACCCACGCCTAAAAAAAATCCCCCAAAAACAGATACCAGTAATTTGTCGTGTGTCACTTCCGGAAAATGAATAGCGGCCACACAAATGGCCAGGCCCGTAATAGCTAAAGCCGTTTTAATGGCAAAAGCTTTTCCTATGATTTTATAACCCAGGAATACAAAAGGAATATTAATGATTACCAGCAAATAATACAGCGGTATATGCGAGGTCTCGCTGATGAGCAGGGAAATACCTGTGGCGCCGCCATCAATAAAACTATTGGGTAATAAAAAACTCTCCAGCCCGAATGCGGCTGACCCGATACCCATTGCGATCAGGAGAATATCTTTCAATAACCGGAAGAAAGTGATCTTCAATTCACGGAATCCTTTGGCAAATTCATAGGATGAATATTCAGGTATCTTCTCAGGATGGTTATCCTTTTCCTCAAGGATCAGTTGGGTGATGATCTTTTTCCAGAGTGGGGTCATGATTCTAAAAATAAGAATTTAACCCGGTGTTATAGGAGAATATTTATGCGATTATAGAGTTTCAATAAAAGAAGGACAGAAGAAAAAAAGTTTAAAGAGAGCCTTTCTCTTTTTCTCCTTCTCTCTTGTCCTGCTCTTATTGAAACCTTAGATGAGTTATTCTTCAAATAAGCAAAGCTGCCTCCAACCCATTGCTTATCGTGGTTATACCTCACGCCGATCATTTTACCTTTGCTTAAACGGGCGAGGTTATTGGTGGCAACAGGCCGTGGTTCACCATCTTTCCAGAAATAGAAGATACGGAGCTCCACTTTGGCGGGGATATCAGGTGTTTGAATTACATCGGCATATTTTACCTTGCGTTGCAATATCCAGTTCTGATGATCCTGCACGTTGTCAATATCTGCTTTGGTTACATCAATCACTACGCCTTGTCCGGCAAAGGAGAATAAAGGTTTTAGAACATAATTTTCGAGGTCTTCAGGCAATTCATTAATCTCGTTGAGGAACCTTGTCTTTGGTACATAAGGATGATCGATGAATGGCAACGTGTATTTACTGATGCGGTAAAACCAGTTGGGATGCGGCACCCATTCCACATCGAGGTCAGATAATAATAATTTCCCTTTTTCTTGTATCTCAGGTGATTGCTGCTGCAGGTCATCAAAAATAATGCGGTTATATATGCGGTTCACTTCAATCTTCCTGCCGCCCCTTTCATAAAACAATTTCCTGCCCTCCTGTATCAATTCGGTCAAACAAACGATGGGGATACCTATATAATCTGTGGTACAATAAAAATCGATCTTTGTTTTTTGTTGGTGCGGTAATATTTCTAACAGGATCACATTTTCAGGATTGTGATCCGCAACGATTACTTCTTTTAAAAACTGCCGGTAGGTTTCGGGTGTATAGCCATTCAGGAAAGCGGAATAATTTTCCGGTATATCAAAATGTCTTCTGGTTACTTCATCGTGCCAGATCTGGTAAGCAAATAGGGTAGGGAAGCCCTGCATTTCTATGAGTTGCGGTTCCAGTTCGCCCTGTTCATTTTCACAGATACCAAAATCGAAGGCGATAAAATGGGTATGCTCATTTTCATTTGGTACCCTTACTTCTTCGGGTATGGCATGTGAACTGAGTGTTTTGAAATTGAACTGGGTGATCACATCGACAATACTTTCACAGGCGGCCAGCATTTTATCCTTAAAATCCTTACCCACAAATACAGGTGTTTCCGCCACACGGAACTCAATCACATCTGGATGTTTGCTGTTCAGCTCAGTTAAATAGGCCTGGTATTTTTCGGGTGTAAATGTTTCGTTGAAATGTTTTCTGATTCCGGGAACCATATATGTTTGTTTATATACTACCTGAAAGTAAAAAATCCCCGCCATTTTAATGGAAAGGATTTAAAATTAACTATTTATTGTTCAGATGAACTGATCAGGCTTCCACCAGTTCCCCTGCAGCCAGATTCAGGAAATTAGGCACTACATGCTCATAGGTCCACATGATTTTTTCGGGATCCTGTAAGTGTTCCAGCATGCTTTTCCATTTGGCCTCACCATGGTTCTCTATTACGGTTTGTTTTTTATCTTCCCGCTGCAGGTACATGCTCATACCTACTGCATCCGCTTCCGGGTGAAACTGGGTACCGAGGAAATATTCATTAAAACGCACAGACATGATCGCCCTTTCGTAAGGCACATGGGGCCGGTTCTTTTCAATGGCGAGTATACGGGCGCCCATTTCTCTTAACCTTGAATGGTTGGGCTCAATCACCTGATAATCCCGGCTGTCTACGCTGTAAAAAGGATCATTCAATCCCTCAAATACTGTTTCATTCTTACCATCTGGCAACATGTGGATGGGGAAAACACCAAAAGCGGTTGATATGCGCTTGCAAACATTGCCAACCTGGTAATATCGACAGACGAGTTGAAAACTATGACAGATAAAAAATACATGTTTTTTGGGGAACTGTCCCGCAGTGGCGTTCCAGTCTTCCATGCTTTTCAACCAGCCAAAATACCTGTTTTCCCATTCGGTGTCAACACTTTCTAATGGTGAGCCCGGCCCACCGCTTGAAATATAGATATCATAAGAAGTATCTGGTACTGATAATTCCAGCCGCACATCAAATTCATCATACACAATGGTCAATTTATTGGCCTCCCCCCACTGTTGGATAATCTCACGCAAACAACGCATCCCCTGATTAGGCTGACCTTCATAGAGGTCGAGGATCGCGATTCTTATGTTTCTTTCTGTCCTATTCATTTTACGCAGTTAGGAGTTAGAAGTTAGGAGTCTGGAGTTGTTAAATAGTTAAGTGGTACCACTCCTAACTCCAGACTCCTAACTCCAGACTTTTACAAGTAGCTCATATTCGTTTTCGGTGTCAATACCAATAGTGTTTCATACATCAGCCGTATCGTTTCTTCAATATCCTTCTTGTGCAGCATTTCCACGGTAGTATGCATGTAGCGGAGTGGTATGGAGATCAGCACGGAAGGGCAACCATCATTGGCATAGGCAAAACTGTCAGTATCTGTACCAGTGCTGCGGCTGAGTGTTCTTAGTTGAACGGGTATCTTGTTCTTTTCGGCTACATCCTGAACTACTTTCAACAATTTATTGTGAATGGCTGGGGCATAAGCAAGAGAAGGGCCTTTCCCGCACTGGATATCGCCTTCAATGGCTTTGCTGATCATGGGTGTATTGGTATCATGGGTTACATCGGTGATGATGGCCAGGTTGGGTTTAATGCGGCGTGCGATCATTTCAGCACCGCGTAAACCGATCTCTTCCTGCACCGCATTGACCACGTATAGTGCATAAGGAAGTTTCTTCCTGTTTTCTTTCAGCAACCTGGCCACTTCGGCGATCATAAATCCACCGATACGGTTATCAAAGGCGCGGCCGATAAAATAATCATATGCCAGTTCATCAAATCCTTCTTCATAGGTAACTACCGAACCGATATGAATACCCAGCGCTTCCACTTCTTTTTTAGAACGGGCGCCGCAGTCGAGGCAAAGATTGTCCACTTTTGGCTGAGGCTCTTTCTGTTCAGGGTTACTTAGCCTGGTATGAATGGCGGGCCATCCGAAAACTGCTTTTACCGGACCTTTTTTGCCATGTATCCACACCCGTTTGGCCGGCGCCACCTGGTGGTCAACGCCACCATTCCTTTTCAGGTAGATCAATCCCTGGTCGTTAATATAGTTTACAAACCAACTGATCTCATCGGCATGCGCTTCGATAACCACTTTAAAAG
>JBKJPR010000413.1:0-4113 GCA_046594275.1 Sediminibacterium sp. | reverse complement strand
TGTAGACGATTGCGCCGACAAATACAAAGATGCCGGCACTGCAGATTTCCTTACAGGGCTGATGGAAGAACATGAAACAACTGCCTGGATATTGCGAAGGTATTTTTGATGCTTGCCCATGATTGCGGCGGCAGATTGATGGTGCAACAGTGATCCATTTTCAGGATCAAAAATATATATTGGTATATAGAAAGAGGGTGTGAAAAGGTAACTGCGGTCACTATGGATATATTGGGAAATTCCCTTACGTTCCTGGTGGCGGTTGGTCTGGTAATCTATTGGCTTACGGATAAACAATTTGCAGCACAGTCTCTCCATCAGAAGATAGATAATATCATTATGGGGGTCACTTTTCTTACTTTATTCATCATACAAAAAGAATTCAAACGCTTCGCAGCCGCTCTGCATATCAAGATTAACGAGCTGGTTTCTTCAAATGAAGCAGCCAGTAATCAGATACTGAATGTGGAACAGAAAACTGAGTACGAACTGTAGGCGCTTACTAAACTATATGCAGATAAAGCTGCCACTGACAGTCAGGGAGAGGAAACTACCTGATCAAACCGATTTTTTTTGAATGCACGATAGCTTCAGCGCTATGGGTGAAGAAACAACAGGGTATGCCTGTTTCTTCTATTTTCATCAAAACGGATTGTACAGACTGGCTGTTCTTTTTATAAATATCCCGGATATATACTGCATGTATCCTTCCGGGAAAATGTTCTGCAATGGATCTATAAATATGTGGGTCCTGTTGGGAGCTGTCGCCCAGTAACACAAATTTTTGCCTGGGATAGGCTTCCAATATGCGTACAATACGGGTGAACTTTCCACCATGATTGTTTTGGCCAGTTGACAAAAAATGCGTCAGTTTTTTCATGGTTGCTAATAACAGGACGCCTTTTGGTAAATCATTCACCCTTATGAATTCAAGTATGTAGTCATACAGGTTCCATTCACTGCTGGATACATAAAAGAAAGGATTGGGCTCATCTTCCCTGGTTTGCGCGAGCGCGAGCAAGCGGTAATGATTCACCACTCCTTCAAAAGGTCTTCTTGTACGGGCATTGTGCGTAAACAAAACAGATAATCGTTTGAGGCGATGGGATGAATGAGATATGAGAAACGTATCATCAATATCGGAGATAAAGGCAAACTGTGTGGAATGACGCACCAGCACAGACCCGAACGCGGTGGCACGTATGGTATTGTCGGGATTGAGTAATTGAGCTGAAACCTCATGCCATCCGAAAGGGATGGCTGTATCAGATGGCCAGTTAAATTTGATAAATCCGTCTGTATCTGTAGTAGTGTTCACCAGTTTGTCTCCCCAGTGTAACTGCACTGTGGCGTCTTTGATGGGCCGTATAATAAACATCCTGATCAGGGCCAGCAGGTTGAACGGGAATTGTCTGGAAAATTTTCTTCTTGAAAGTGGAGATAAAGAAAGCACATGTCCATATACCATCAGGTTTTCAGCATGGCCATATCCAAGATATAACCTGATAGTGGGCTGATTCGTAAATCCCATCCGGCGCCAGAATTTTTCTTTCCAGCCCCGTTTGTGTGTGGCAATTAACTTGCCTGTAGATTTAGTTTTTGTAGTTTGCATATATCAGTTCATAAAATAATGCCAGGGAATAGCTATGGAGAATAATGAGAAGTCAAAATTACTATTTGTGATCAATCCGGTATCAGGCGGAAATGAAAAAACAGAATGGGAAACAGGCATCTGGGAATATTTTAAGAATTCATCACAGGATATCCATTTGGTTCACCTCTCCGGAAAAGATGATGCGGACCGGGTTCGGCAACAGATAGCGGTTATTCAACCCGATAAAGTTATTGCAGTAGGGGGAGATGGTACGATTAAATTAGTGGCGGAACATTTGATCGGTACAGACATCCCGTTGGGGATCCTGCCGGCTGGCTCGGCAAATGGAATGGCCCGGGATCTGGCGCTACCTTCTACTGTGAAAGAAGCGCTGGACGTTGTAATAAATGGTACCGTAAAAAAAATAGACCTGATCCGCATCAATGATAAGGAGGTGTCTATTCATTTAAGCGATTTGGGTCTTAATGCCCTGATGGTGCGATATTATTCCCTGGGCAGGATGCGGGGCAAATGGGGCTATGCCAAAGCGCTGATCCGCGTTCTGTGGCAAAGACAACTAATCAAAACCCAATTGCGGCTGAATGGCGAAAAAATATTCAGGGAAGCTTTTATGATCGTCCTGGCCAATGCCCGTACTTATGGGACAGGGGTTATTATTAATCATATGGGAAGCATGACGGATGGTAAATTTGAAGTAGTCATCCTCAAAGAAGCATCGCTATGGGAATTAGTGAAAATGATGATAACAAACAAACCTTTTGATCCCCAGAAGATCGAAGTACTCCAGACAGAGGAGGTCAGCATCACGATACGTAAAAAAGCATATTTCCAGATCGATGGCGAATATCGGGGAAAGGTTACCGCGGTAAAAGCCCGGATCCTGCCTTCTGCATTGAGTATTTTATTTCCTCCGGCATAAATTGTACACTTCTAAGGTCTGTGGTTTGAAATCTTTTGTCTGTGTTTGTTGTCGGTTATTAAAAGTGTGAATGATGTAATTTTTTTATGGAGTTGTGTAATACCTGTCACGAAAAAGAACGTCAACTTCGCAAGCAAACAGCACGCAGCTATGTTTATTGGCATCCTATTTATTACCAACAGCGGATCGGCACAAAGCTATAAAACAGGAATAAGCCTTAGGTTTGGCGGGCTGACCAGTGGACTTACCGTAAAACAGTTTAACAGTACAACATCAGCATTGGAAGGTATATGGAGTGCAGGCCACAAACGTTTTATTATGAACGGGTATGAAGAGCATCATATGGTTGACCATTCCCGCATGCATACTTTTTCTTATGGCGCTGGTGTGAATACTGATTTCTTCCTGGATGGAGATAGTTATTATTATAATGATTACCGTTTATACTCAACATCTACTGTATCAGGCATAGACGAAATAAACGGGATGAAATATACATTCAAAGACACTCCGGGAGATACCAGCCTGGATTTTAAGCCTTTCATAGATTTTTTTAATGGTAGTACAGTATGTTTTGATGGAGGATTAAGCCTGCTGTAGACCCCTTGAAATGGTAGGGTTTGGGTTACCTTTTTGAATGTGAGAATAATGTAAAATAATCCAGCAATTGTGTAACACATTAACAACCGGATAGAAATAATTTTATAAAACAAAAAAAAGTATTTTATGGGAAATTTATTGTACACCATCGCAGTCATTCTTATTATTATCTGGGCCATCGGTTTTATTGGATATGGTACAGGTGGTATCATTCACATTCTCCTTGTCATCGCTATCATCGTGGTATTGCTGAGGGTGATCCAGGGCAGAAAGCCGTTGTAACGGCCACTTGTAAAGCAATAACCGGTTTATTGCAGCATTGATGGTCAAATCAATGGCGGTCACTGCATTGGCACAATGATTTCGAAGAAATTTTGTCCGTGAGCACTCACCAGTAAGGTGAGTGCTTTCCTTGTTTGTGGTCTGTAGTTTGCCCCCGGCATAGGTTATCCGGTGCTCTTCAAAATGTGTGAAAGATTTAATTTTTTTGGGTAATGATGTAATGATAGATACCTTTGACTGTGGCACCTTTACCTGACTGTTCTTACCTAATAAACGGTGAATATCAAAAAAAAGTTATGAAAAAAATTCTTTTAAAATGTGTATGCTTATTTTCTGTGGCATTCATGTGTGTTTCGGGAAGTTTGGCACAGGATAATATTAAGGTACCTAAAGTTGATCCCATGCTTGTTGCACCACCCCTGTTCTCCGGCAACAATGGATACAGGAATTGGTCAATAGGGTTACACGCCGGGGTGATGGCGCCTTTTTCCGCATTTGGTGGCAGGAACGATTTTTCCAATTGGGAATCCTCTTTGGGCTATGGTATGTATATTAAAAAACAGGTCTCTCATGCTTTAGGTCTCCAACTAGATTTTCTCAGGGGAAATTTAGAAGCGAATAATGATAAATTATGGGTAGGTCTGCCGCCTCCCGGCCCTTATAAATCTTTCAGAACAAATGTGAATATAGCAGCCAG
>JBKJPR010000099.1:0-2932 GCA_046594275.1 Sediminibacterium sp. | reverse complement strand
CGCCACTATCCTGAACATGCGTACCAAGGGTATGAGTATGACGCGGTTGCCGCTTACCATCTGGGCATTGTTCTTTACAGCGATACTCGGGGTATTATCATTCCCTGTATTGTTCTCAGGGTTTATCCTGTTGATATTCGACAGGAACTTCGGCACCGGCTTTTATCTCTCCGATATTTTTATCAGTGGAATAGGAGCATTGCCTAATGAAGGCGGAAGTGCGATCCTGTATCAACACTTATTCTGGTTCCTGGGTCATCCGGAAGTATATATTATCATTTTACCGGCCATGGGAATGGTGTCAGAGATATTGTCTGTTAATTCACGTAAACCCATTTTCGGATATATGGCTATGATCGGTTCACTGTTTGCGATCGCCATTCTTGCTTTTTTAGTTTGGGCACACCACATGTTCGTTACGGGATTAAACCCGTTTCTCGGCTCCGTATTTGTATTGTTAACCTTACTGATCGCAGTTCCATCGGCCATTAAAGTATTTAACTGGTTAACCACTTTGTGGAGAGGGAACATACGTTTTACACCGGGCATGCAGTTTTCAATCGGTTTTGTGAGCCTGTTCATTTCAGGAGGATTGACAGGTATCTGGCTGGGAAACTCAGCACTTGATATTCACCTGCATGATACCTATTTTATAGTTGCGCACTTTCATATTGTAATGGGTGTGGCTTCTATGTTTGGGATGTTTGCCGGTATTTACCACTGGTTCCCTAAAATGTATGGGCGTTACCTGAACCATACACTGGGCTATATACATTTCTGGGTAACCATTTCCGGCGCATACATGATCTTCTGGCCGATGCACTACGAAGGACTGGCCGGTATGCCACGCCGCTATTATGATTACAGTAGCTGGGAGAGTTTCAAACAGTTTGTTGAACTGAACCGCTTTATCAGTACAGTTGCGATGATCGTATTTGCGGTACAAATATTATTCCTGTTCAATTTCTTCTATTCCATTTTCAAAGGAAGAAAAGTGACCTCTACCAATCCCTGGGGTGCCAATACACTGGAGTGGACAACACCACTTCGCCCCGGTCATGGCAACTGGCCCGGCGAAATTCCAGAAGTACACCGCTGGCCATATGATTACGGTAAAGACGGGAAAGATTTTATTCCGCAGACCACACCGGTTGGGGCAGACGAAAGTCATCATTAATTGATTTTTACCAGTGAATGATTTCATTCATTGGTGGCAAATAAGATGCAATGCTCCCGAACCATCGGGAGCATTGTTTTTAATCACGGATTTACACGGATTTTTTATATGATTAAGTGGAGAGTATCTGAGAAATCATATACAAATCTGCGGAATCTGAGATCAATATGACAAGTACCATACACACTTCCACCTCTTTTTCATTAGCTGCCAAAGTGAAGGATTACTTCCAGTTGATCAAGTTCACATTGAGTTTCACTGTGGTGTTCTCCTGTGTGATCTGTTACCTGCTGGCGCCGAACGTGGTTGAATATAACTGGCTGATGGTACTGATCCTGTTTGTGGCAGGTATGCTGGTAACAGGCAGCGCCAATGCTATTAACCAGGCAGTGGAAAAAGATACGGATGCAATGATGAAGCGGACCGCCAAAAGGCCTGTAGCCAGTGGTAGGATGAGTCAGCGCGAAGCGTATACTTTTGCGTTCCTGGCAGGCGCTATTGGTGTGTTTATGATGGGCTGGTTCTTCAGGGGAGATAATAACGGGTTTAACTGGAACGCGGCATTATTGTCCGCATTCAGTCTGTTCCTGTATGCATTTATCTATACACCGCTGAAAAAAGTGAATTCGATTGCCGTACTGGTGGGGGCTTTTCCAGGGGCTTTGCCCTGTTTGATAGGCTGGGTGGCAGCTACAAATATGATCAATCCATTTGGAACGATACTGGTGAACGGGAAAGAATTTTCCAATGCCGGCGGATGGATATTATTCGCGATACAGTTTCTCTGGCAGTTTCCGCATTTCTGGGCCATAGCCTGGGTGGCCCATGGAGATTACAGTAAAGCAGGATTTAAATTACTGCCTTCCGATAGGGGTCCCACAAAATTCACCGCCATGCAGGGTATCATGTATTCAGTATTGATGATACCGGTAGGCATATTGCCTTACTCTTTTGGCTTATCCGGCCAGGTGAGCATGTGGATAGTGATGGCCTGTAACCTGTTCATGGTAGTGCAAAGCATACGTTTATACAATGAAATGGATGTAAAAGCGGCTAGAAGGGTGATGTTCAGCAGTTATATCTATTTACCCATAGTATTGCTGGCTTTATTGGCGGATAAGATTAGATAATTAGTAATTAGTAATGGATAATTAGTAATTATTGTGAGTGGTGAATGGTGAGTGGTGAGGACATTCACCCGAATGACGCAACGATTTCAACAATTATTAATTACTAATTATCAATAATTAATTACAAATGACAACAGTGCAGACCAATCAAACCAGCGAGCCTCAAAAAATTCACCCTCACAAATTCACCCTCTGGGTGGCCATGGGTAGTATTGTGATGATGTTTATGGCATTGACGAGTGCGTATATTGTAAAAAAGAACTCGGGTAGCTGGCTTGAATTTGACTTTCCCAGGGTGTTCCTATATTCTACTTTTACGATCATCCTGAGCAGTATCACCATTTACCTGGCTGCAAAAGCATTCAAGGCGCGCGAAATGAGCCGGTACAAGGTACTTATTACCACAACTGCCATCCTGGGTGTTCTGTTCCTTGTGCTGCAATGGGCCGGGTTCCGTGAGCTGGAAAGCAGCAATATTGCGATAACGGGACCCAAAAGCAATTCGGCCGCCTCCTTCCTGTTTGTGATCACAGGTCTGCATATGGCACATGTATTGGGCGGAGTGATCGCTTTATTGGTTATTTTCATCAGGGCATATGCAGTTAAAATAAAGAATTACAGCAGT
>JBKJPR010000478.1:0-3227 GCA_046594275.1 Sediminibacterium sp. | reverse complement strand
GTGATCGTACAAAAATTCGGCGCTAAAATATTCACGGATGGATTGCAACATTCCATGCGCCTGCCCTACCAGGAATTCGAGGATCAGCGCAGCGGCGAAACCCTCTCCATTCTCACCAAAGTGAGGGCTGATACTGAAAAGTTTATCGGGTATTTCATCAACGTGCTGTTTGGTATACTGGTAAGTGTTGTGTTTGTAAGCATTTATGCCACTCAAAAACACTGGAGTATTGTACCAACCTATTTAGGCGGCGCTTTACTGATCGCGTTTGTAACCAATATACTCAGCAAAAAAATAAAGGCCATTCAAAAAAAGATAGTCAAAGAAACTACCTCCCTGGCCGGGTCCACTACTGAAAGTTTACGCAATATAGAACTGGTAAAAAGCCTGGGGCTCACAGAACAGGAAGTGAAAAGACTAAACACCAATACCTATAAGATACTTGATCTTGAATTGCGCAAAGTAAAAAGTATACGTTCCCTTAGTTTTATTCAGGGCACAATGATCAATTTTTTACGGCAGGTGATCACCTTTACTTTGTTATGGCTCATCTTCAAAGAAGTACTGACCATTGGTGAATTGATCGCCCTGCAGTTCTACAGCTTTTTTATTTTCGGGCCGCTACAGGAAATAGGCAGTATCATCATGAGCTACCGCGAGGCGGAAGCATCACTTGCTAATTTTCATAACCTGATGGAGAAAAAAGTAGAACCTTCTCCCTTACATCCTACATCGGTGGGCATGATCGCGGAACTTGAATTTCGTGCTGTTTCTTTCAAACACCAGACAGCCCAGTTCAAAGCGCTCGACGGGATCAGTTTTGATGTGAAGAAAGGCGAGACCATTGCATTTGTTGGTCCGAGTGGTGCAGGCAAAAGTACGCTGGTTAAATTATTAGTGGGGTTATACCGCACACAGGAAGGCTCCATTTTTTACAATGGCATCAACGGACATGATATTAATTTTGATGAACTGCGCAACCAGATCGGTTTTGTAACACAGGATACGCAATTATTTGCGGGAAGCATCCGCGAAAACTTAACATTCGTATCGCCGCAGGCAGCAGAAAGCGACCTGCTGGAAGCCTTACACAAAGCCAGTTGTGATGGCCTTTTAGCAAGAGCAGAAAAGGGTTTGGATACCATGATCGGAGAAGGTGGATTGAAACTGAGCGGTGGCGAAAAACAACGCTTGTCCATTGCCCGCGCCCTGCTCCGTCATCCGCACCTGCTTATTTTTGATGAAGCTACTTCCGCATTAGACAGCATAACGGAAGAAGAGATCACGAATACTATACGTAATATATCCACAGAAAAAGAACAGATCACAGTCATGATCGCCCACCGTTTAAGCACCATTATGCATGCCGACAGAATTTATGTATTGGAAAAAGGACAGGTGGTAGAAACAGGTAGTCACTATGAATTGTTAACCGAAAAAGGGTTGTACTATGCCATGTGGCGGCAGCAGATTGGGGAGAGGAAAGCGATGGCGGCGGTTTTGGTGTAGAGGGAATTTTGCCGTTGCCGGTGTTATCACCGGCAACTATGACTGTAATAAGTGGGCAGGTGATGTTGGTGATAACACCAACATCGGCGAATTTTGGATTGGTAATTTCAAAATTTCCCAATCTCCCAATTCCAAAATTGTCTTAGTCCTTGTCAAACTTGCGTTTAAAATATTCTATCACCGAAGGATCTTCCAACCCTTCCATATCACTCAGTTCTAACTCAAGCGCCTTGGTACTAAGTTGTATTTCGAGTAATGACAATGCAAGGGAAGCAGAGAATGCCAGCAGGCTGAACGCGAACACGGCATTGGCCATTACCATTGCTTCAATATAAATAAGGTACATACAAAGTATACAGCTTAAAAAAGTAAGCACCCCCAGCGCCTGCATATTTTTGATCAGCTTTAACCGGTAACGCAGGCTCTTGATCTGGCCATGGATGATCAGTTTCTGTTCATGGTTCTGGTATTTATCGTGCAGGCTCCGTACCCGGTTTGATAAAGCCAGGAAACGGTTGGTATAGGCCAGCATGATCAGGCTGATGGCTGGGAACAACAAAGCGGGGGTATTGATTGAAATATCCATGATGGCAATTTACAAAAAGAACTGTACGTAACTTACAGGGTCTTTAGCAACCCGGATATTGACCTCAAACCCGCCATATGAAAACACTTGCTTTTTTCTTCGTTGTTATACTTTCTATGAGTGGTCGTGCGCAGGATATGACTGCCCGGAACACTCTCTTCCCGAACGACCTGAAGTTATTGCCGGTACTGTTTCAGCAGCAGGCGGCAGAATACAGGGCATTGTGCTACCAGGCTTTTAATATTGCGGCTGTACGGCTGAATGAGGCTGTCAGGTCAAAGAAAAGAAGACCTGCTATTATCACCGATCTGGACGAAACTATTCTGGATAATAGTTACAGTGAAGCACATTCTCTGAAGCTGGGAACAGGCTACAGCCAGAAAGGGTGGAAAGAATGGACAGACAGGTCGGCCGCTACTGCTGTACCTGGTGCCGTTGAATTTTTACGCGCAGCCAAACGCAGGGGTGTATCCATTTTCTATATCAGTAACCGGGATACCACCGAAATCCAAAGCACTTTACATAACCTCAAAGCTTTACAGTTGCCCGATGCAGATATTACACATATGCTTTTCCTGAGCAACACCTCTTCCAAAGAAGCCCGGCGGCAGAAAGTGATGGCAACCTATAACGTAATCATGCTCCTTGGCGATAACCTGAATGACTTTACGAAAGCCTTTGAAAAAGGAACCATTGCCAGCCGTTTTACAGAAACAGATAAAGCAAAGGAACTATGGGGTAAAAAGTTCATTGTACTGCCCAATGCTGTGTATGGCGAATGGGAAAACGCACTGTATAATTACCAGCGTATCCTTACACCTGCACAGAAAGACTCCATGCATTGGCGTTTACTGAAGGATATAGAACGGTAAGGACTAACAACAGCTATTCTAAAAAAAAATTCTATTGTTCAAAAAATAAATTTTAGATTTGTCTAAATTTTATTTTAGAGTCGATATGAAAACTTGTTTAGTTTCCCTTTTTGTCTTCCTGTGTTTCGAGAGCTACAGCCAGATCACTACCCAAACCGAATCCTTATTCACCGGATCGGTTATTGCCAAAGGAACCAACGGGGTTTTACCTTCAGCGGTAATCACGCTAGTGTCAACAGGAAAGACACACCTGGCAGACA
>JBKJPR010000460.1:0-6086 GCA_046594275.1 Sediminibacterium sp. | reverse complement strand
TCCATGAACTTATCGCCGGGTTTGCGGCCGGTGACGATTTCATAGATGGTAAACAGGGCATGGCCGCCATCAAGCGCCGGAATGGGCAGGATATTCATGAAGGCAAGAATGATGGAGAAGATACCTGTCAATGTCCAGAATCTTTCCCAATCCCATACACCTGGGAAAGTATTACCGATACTGATCACACTACCCAATGAATCGCTGGCCGCCACTTTACCGGTGAATAACTGTTTTAATCCTGTTACATAACGGTTCAGGGTTTCCCAGCAACGGTTGAAGCCGATGGGGATGGATTCGATGAAACTATATTTCTTTGTTTCTGTTCCGAATAATTCCATTGGGCTAACGGCAAAAAAACCAATCGAACCTTTACTGTTCTCCAGTGCCCGCACCGTAACCGTATCGGTACCTCTCAGTACCTTGATACTTACGATAGAATCGTTATACCCTTTTTTAAGTTTATCAAACTCGTGGTAGTATTCAACCGGTTTGTCATTAAAAGCGATCAGCCTATCACCTTTCTGTAACCTGCCGCTGGTAAAATTCGCAGTTTTAGAAACAGAATCCACAATGGCCGGATACCGTGGATATACCAACCCGCCCAGTTTTTTATTCTTGATGATCTTACTAATAAAACCATCAGGTATGGTTAGTTCAACCGGTTGGCCATTTCGTATTACCTGTAATTTTTTGGCCTCACTTAACACGATCTCAGATTCGAGTGTACCGAAATTATCTATCGTTCTCCCATCAATCCCCACAACATTATCACCATCCTGTATGCCCATGCTTTTGGCAAGAGAGTCTGCATAAATACCATACTTCAGGTTCTTAACAGGCAGGTTCTCTTCGCCCCATACCCAAGTGATACCAATAAAAATGACGATAGCTAATAATATATTCACCACCACGCCACCGATCATAATGATCAGTCTTTGCCAGGCCGGTTTAGCCCTGAACTCGTAAGGCTGGGGGGGCAGTTTCATCTGGTCTTTGTCCATGCTCTCATCGATCATGCCCGATATCTTCACAAAACCGCCAAAGGGTACCCAGCCGATGCCATATTCTGTTTCACCAATCTTTTTCTTCCATAAACTGAACCAGGGATTGAAGAAAAGATAAAACTTCTCTACCCTGCATTTGAAGAAACGGGCCGGGATGAAATGTCCCAGTTCATGCAGAACCACCAATATGGAAAAAGACAAAATAAATTGCCCTGCTTTTACACCTACACTAACCCAATCAATTGCTAATAAACTCATACGTATCTCGCCCGTGGGGATTTAGTTAAATGATGCTGTTATGATAATTACATGTGAATTAAAGAAGCCGCGAAGTTACGGGCCTCCCCATCAGTTTCAAAATACTGTTCAAGTGTAGGTTTTTCAAGGAAAGAAATCTTATTCATAGTCTGCTCTACCACTTCGGTCATATCCAGGAAGCCGATCCTGTTCTTCAGAAAGGCATATACCGCAATTTCATTGGCAGCATTCAATATACAAGGCATATTGCCCCCCCTCCGCATAGCATCCATGGCCAGTGCCAGGTTTCGGAATGTCTTGATATCCGGTTCTTCAAAACTGAGGGTATTGGGCTTTTTAAAATCATACCTCGGAAAATCATTTGGTAGCCGTTGCGGGAACGCCAAGGCATACTGAATAGGCAGTTTCATATCGGGCAGTCCCATCTGCGCCTTAATACTGCCATCATCGAACTGTACCATGCTGTGTATAATGCTCTGGGGATGAACCACTACCTGTATCTGGTCGGGGGTAAGGTTAAATAACCATTTGGCCTCTATCATTTCCAGCCCTTTGTTCATCAGCGTAGCAGAATCTATGGTGATCTTGGCGCCCATGCTCCAGTTTGGATGCTGCAGGGCATGATCCTTTTTTACATTCACCAGGAAGTTGGGCTTTTTACCAAGAAACGGGCCGCCACTCGCGGTCAATATAACCTTCTCTATCTTATTCCGGCCCTCTCCTACCAGGCATTGAAAAATAGCCGAATGTTCACTGTCTACGGGTATTATGGGAATACGCTTTTCCATAGCCCGGTGCATGATGATCTCTCCTGCTACTACCAGGGTCTCTTTATTCGCCAATGCAACCGGTTTACCCAGTTCAATGGCTTGTAATGTAGGTTTCAAGCCTGCATACCCTACAATAGCTGCCAGCATCATATCATAACAATCCAGGGCGGCTACTTCCTCGAGTGCCTTCTCTCCTGCAAAAACTTTGATGCCGGTATTTGCAAGGGCCTCCTTTACACCTATGTATTTCTTCTCATCACCGATCACTATTATATTGGGGGTGAACCGGAGAGCCTGTTTAATGAGTAGCTCATCATTGGTCTGTGCCGTTAGTATCTCTGCCGAAAATATATCGGGGTTGGCGGCAATCACATCCAGGGCCTGTGTTCCGATAGAACCTGTGGAACCAAATATAGCGATGCGTTTTTGACTCATTAACGGATTTTAATACTTACAACAAAAGGGTTGAAATTACAGCAATCTATTATAAGGATATGGTAATATTGACATGAGGGAAATTTAGCATTGGGAAATTTGGAAATTTGCATACAGGGAACGCCAATTTAATTTAATTATAAAATCTGCGAATCTGCGGCTTATATTCTTTTCAAATACCAAAATTTCTCAATTTCCCAATTTCAAAATTCATAACAGGAATGGCTGTAATTCATCCGCAATCTTCCTGTCGTTACTCAACCTGGCTACTTTATTCTGTCCACCCAGTTTGCCGATGGATTTCATATAGTCGATAAACCCATTCTTACGCACGCTTCTTACCTGGAGGGTTTGAAGGATACTACCACTGATCAGGTCATCATAGTAGACATTCTTCTCGCGGAGATTGATATCAACCCGTTGAACGAATTGCTGCATATTAACTGGCTGGTGCTCAAATTCGATGAACCATTCGTGGTAACTCTTACCCTGACCCTGCTGGATCATAGGGGCCACTGTGAATTCGGTGATCTTAACGCCCTGCTCATCAGCCGCTTTCAATAAGGCATGTTCCACTTCTTCCCCGATAACGTGTTCCCCAAAAGCGGATATAAAATGCCTGGTCCTGCCGCTGACAACGATGCGATAGGGTTCTGTACTGACAAATTTCACGGTATCCCCGAGATTATACCCCCATAATCCGGCATTACTGTTGATGATCATAGCGTAGTTTTCGCCGGTTTTTACATCTTTCAGGCTTATACGGGTAGGATTTTCAGAAAATATTTCCCCTGCGGGGATGAATTCATAAAAAATACCACTGTTCGTATTCAATAACAGTCCTTCTGACTGCTGGGAATCCTGGAAGGCAAAAAAACCTTCGCTGGCGGGAAAAAGCTCAATACAATCAACCTTTTTACCAATACTTTCCAGCAAACGTCCTTTGTAAGGATCAAAATTAACCCCGCCTTGTACCATCAGGCTGAAATTGGGGAACAGTTCAGCTATTTTTTTACCGCTCTTCTCTCGTAAGCGGTCAAAATACATCTGCATCCAGGGGGGTATACCGCTGATCAGCGTCATGTCTTTTTGGATGGTCTCTTCTACTATCTTATCCAGCTTGGTTTCCCAGTCTTCGATACAATTGGTCTCATAACTGGGCATTTGGTTGGAACGCAGGTAGCTGGGTACATGGTGGTTAACAATGCCGCTTAGCCTGCCGGTAGGGATATTACCCACCCGTTCCAATTCGGGAGAACCACTTAGAAAGATCATTTTACCACTCGCAAACGACGAATTACCCGTTTCTGCCATATAACAAAGCAGCGCATTCCGGGCGGTAGTAATATGATTGGGGATGGAATCCTTGGTGATAGGAATGTATTTTACCCCACTGGTAGTGCCGCTTGTTTTGGCAAAATAGATGGGGCTGCCCTTCCAAAGCACATTCTGCTTGCCCTCTTTCACCTGTTCAATATAGCTTTTAAGCTGCTCATAGTCACGTATGGGGACTGCCTGTGTAAAAGAAGCATGGTCCGATACTGCCTCCATCCGGTGATCTTTGCCAAAAACCGTAGTTTTTCCGACTTTTAGGAGTGTTTTCAGGATGGCATCCTGATCATCCAGGGCTGTTTGCATCCCTTTTCGGGTCTTATTGTATATATAATTGGCAAATGGGCGTGCCAGTAGGGATTTCAGATTCATATCTTCAGCTAATCGTTATAGGTGGCAAAAATAGAGAGAAGTTTGGGGTTTGGGGGGAGAAGTTTGGGGAGGGAAGTTTGGGGAGGGAAGTTTGGAGTTTGGAGTTTGGAGTTTGGAGTTTCGACAAAAAAGAACTAATAACATGTAGAAGATAAGAACACCAAACTCCAAACTCCAAACTGCTTTTCCACGCGTGGGGACAGAATTATTTCAGAAATGTTTGCATATTTAAGCTCCAAAACCCTACCTTTGCCGTCCTAATTTTGGTAAGTTATGTTAGCAGTTGTAAAAATCGCAGGTCAGCAGTTTAAAGTACAGGAAGGTCAAAGCCTGTATGTTCCTCACCTGTCAGGTAAAACCGGAGACAAAGTTGAATTCAGCGAAGTGTTGTTAACAGACAACAGTGGAGCTATTTCTGTAGGTAGTGCTGTAAAGGCTATCGTTAAAGCAGAAATTATCAGCGACCTAGTACAAGGTGATAAAGTGATCGCCTTTAAGATGAAAAGAAGAAAGGGCTTCCGCAAGAAGCATGGCCACAGAACCCATTACACAAGAATTAAAATTGAAAGCATCGCTTAGTAAGCGTTAACGGTTAAAAATATAGACAAGAGATCTATCTCTGTTTATGGTTTTTAGTTTTTAAAAAGATAAACTATGGCACACAAAAAAGGTGAAGGTTCCGTAAAGAACGGCCGCGATTCACAAAGCAAGCGTTTAGGTGTTAAGATATATGGTGGTCAACCCGCCATTTCAGGAAATATCATTGTTCGCCAGAGAGGTACTGTTTACCATCCGGGTAAGAATGTAGGTGTTGGAACTGACTTTACTTTGTTCGCTTTAACCGATGGTTTGGTGGAATATAAGAAGGGAAGAAATGATAAAACAACCATCTCGGTTGTCCCCATCGAAGTGGTCGCCTAAAAAAATTTTTTTTGTAGTTCCAAATAAGTTTCTACTTTTAGAGTATTAACTAACCATTAAATCTACAAAAACATGGCAACTGCAAAGAAAGCCGCTAAAAAAGCCGCTCCTAAAAAAGCCGCTAAAAAAGCCGCTCCTAAAAAAGCTGCAAAGAAAGCTGCTCCTAAAAAAGCTGCAAAAAAAGCTGCTCCTAAAAAAGCCGCTAAGAAAGCCGCTCCTAAGAAAGCTGCAAAGAAGAAATAGTCTTCTTATTTCTAAAGCAGAAATAGATTTAAGTCCCGGAAATTTTCCGGGACTTTTTTATTGCATACCTTCAGAACTCAATACCAGCAAAGCTATGGACAACTATGCTATCGCCGAAAACTTTTCACTGTTAGCCAAACTGATGGACATACATGGCGACAATAGTTTTAAAGCCAAATCCTATTCTTCGGCTGCATTCACCATCGACAAATTACCTTCTCCTTTAGCGGAATTACCACCCGATAAAATATTTTCTATCCGCGGTATCGGTGATACAATCGGCAAAAAAGTAGTGGAACAATTAGAGACCGGGCAGCTCGGTTTACTGAATGAATACCTCCAAAAGACCCCTCCCGGGATTTTGGAGATGTTGGGCATAAAAGGCATCGGTCCCAAAAAAATAGCCACAATCTGGAAAGAACTGGAGATAGAATCCCTGGGTGAACTGCTCTATGCATGCAATGAAAACCGGCTGACTTTGTACAAAGGTTTTGGCGAAAAGTCGCAACTGAACATTAAAGCAGCGATCGAATTTTACCTCGGTACGATAGGCAGCTATTTATACCAGCAGATAGAATCGTATGCTGCGGCAATAGATAAGAAACTGAAGTTGGTTTTTAGCCAGGATCAATTCATATTAACAGGTGAATTCAGGAGACAACTGGAGATCATCAATACATTGGAATGGGTTACAACAGCTTCTGTTAATCAACTGAAAGATTTTTTTGAATCCAATGAATTTGAAACG
>JBKJPR010000379.1:0-3281 GCA_046594275.1 Sediminibacterium sp. | reverse complement strand
ATTGAATGTGATCATTATTACCATGAAGTAACACAGATAAGCGATACACAGCAGCGTTCACTTCATTTATTCAATCAAATCAAGAACCCGGCTTTCCTGCCTGTACTGCTACGCAGTTATGAAACCCTGGAGGGAACCACTATGTATTCCGGTAAAGTTCTTTCTATTAAACAATATTATATTCACGGAGATATTGGCCCGGTAGGACGGTTGAAAATCCAGGCAGACAATAAACACCTGTACGATATTCCATTGGAAGCGTTGAAACAACTGGGTATGTAGCTTTACTTCTTACCCTGTCAGAAAGTATAAAAATTTATAACTACGGGAAGAAATTCCAAACTGTTCTTCCCTTCAATTTTGGTTAATGAAAAAGTATTTACTCCTCTGTTTCACTATTTTATTTTGTTGCGGGATATATGCCCAGGGAACCATTATTCAATATCTGTCCGGTACAGATAAGGACCATACCGTAAGCTGGGATTTTATGTGTACTAAAGGGCGGAACAGTGGTAAATGGTCAACCATTCAGGTGCCATCCAACTGGGAGATGCAGGGCTTTGGAACGTATAATTATTACCAGGACACACAAAACCCTGAGGAGCAGGGTTTATACAGATATCAATTCAAAGTATCGGCACAAAATAAAGGAAGAAAGATTTTTATTGTTTTTGACGGCTCCATGACCGTTACCGATGTAAAAATCAATGGTAAGTCTGCGGGATCCATACACCAGGGCGGTTTTTACCAGTTCAAATATGATATCACTGATCTCGTACAATTTGATGAGGCCAATTTGCTGGAAGTAACAGTGAGTAAACGATCTGCTAACGCATCTATTAACCGTGCGGAACGGAAGGCGGATTTCTGGTTGTTTGGCGGCATTTACCGGCCTGTTTATCTTGAAATATTCCCACCCAGTTTTATTGAGCGGGTAGCCATTGATGCCGGCGCAAATGGCGATTTTAATATGCAGGTGTTTAGCAATGCTACTGTTAACCAGACTATTGAAGCACAGGTATTTGATTTGAAGCATAATCCTATTGATGCCCCTTTCAGATTATCGCCAACTGACAGTATGCTGCATCATCATTTTTCGGGTATCAGATTATGGAACCCTGAACAACCGAATCTGTATTACGTTAAGGTTTCCATCACAAAAGGTTCTGCCATCATTCATACCATTAAACAGCAGTTTGGTTTCAGAACGGCCGAACTCCGCGCGCAGGATGGATTTTATGTAAATGGGAAAAAAGTAATCTTCAAAGGGGTTTGCCGTCACAGCGAATGGCCCGAAACAGGAAGAACCCTGAGCCGTGCGGTTCACTTACTGGATATTGCTGCTATGAAGGATATGAATATGAATGCTGTCCGGATGTCTCATTATCCCCCCGACAAATTATTTCTCGACCTATGTGATAGCCTGGGTTTATTTGTGATAGATGAACTCACTGGCTGGCAGGCCGCATACGATACAACCATTGGAAGGAAACTTGTAAAAGAACTGGTCATACGTGATGTGAACCATCCCTCTGTAGTAATATGGGCTAATGGAAACGAAGGCGGCTGGAACCGGGCATTGGATGGGGATTACGCCTGGTATGATCCACAAAAAAGGCTTGTCATCCACCCATGGGAAAGATTCAATGGTACGAATACGAAGCACTATCCCGATTTTAAGTATGTGCAGGCCGAAGTGGCAAATGGCAAAGAAGTATTTTTTCCCACAGAGTTCATGCATGGCCTGTTTGATGGGGGTCATGGCGCTGCGCTGGAAGATTTTTGGAACGAAATGATGAAACATCCGCATGCCGCCGGAGGGTTTTTATGGGCATTGCATGATGAAGGTGTTGTACGTGGCGACCGGCACGACAGTATTGATGTTGCCGGCAATTCAGCGCCCGATGGCATTGTGGGCCCACACCGCGAAAAGGAGGGAAGTTATTATACGATCAAAGAACTTTGGAGCCCTGTTTATATTGACAGCAGATCAGCCCCTGCCAATTTTAACGGGAAGATCCTGTTAGAGAACAGGTATCTCTATACCAATCTTAATCAGTGCAGATTTGAATGGAAGCTGCTGAAGTTACCCAACCCAAATGATACAGGTATTCGCCCTGTAGTGTTAAAGAAAGGCATGATGAATGCCCCGTCATTACTGCCAGGGGAGAAAGGGATAGTAACTGTTCCCTTACCTGCCGGGATGAATGCCGATGCATTTTATCTTACTGCCTTCGATGCAGCGGGCAATACCATTTGTACCTGGAGTTGGGCCATGCATTTGCCGGAAAAACGGGTCAATAAAATACCTGCTATTCTTACTTCTGCCCTTACCGTAAAGGAGGATGCAGCATCAATGGCTGTGACCTGTGATGCCATTACGTATCATTTTGATAAAAGTACCGGATACCTGCTGAAAGTATACAATGGGAAAAAAGATGTGTCGTTCAGTGGTGGCCCCGCCCTTGCAGGTGCAAGGCAAATACTTTCGCAGTTAAACCATTTTCAAAGTAATGGTACCTATGTAGTTGAACCGGTGTATCAGGGAGACAGTTTACAGGTAAAATGGATATTTCAAAGTGGCAGGCTTCCCCGGCTTGAATATAGTTATCGTACAAAAGATACCGCAGATTTTATGGGTATCACTTTTAACTACCCCGAAGAAAAAATAAAGGGAATGAAATGGATGGGCCGTGGACCTTACCATGTATGGAAAAACAGGCTGAAAGGCCAGCAATTCGGGGTATGGCAAAAAGCGTATAACAATACCATCACCGGAGAAAACTGGCAATACCCGGAATTCAAGGGCTGGCATTCTGAATGTTACTGGATGAGGCTGCAGAATACAGAATCAGATTTTACTGTATACACAGATTCGCCCAACATTTTTCTGGAAATGCTGAAACCCGGAAAGCCTACAGCCGCAGGTAACCTGAACACAAGCCCTCCTTTTCCCGATGGGAATATCGGGTTTATGCATGCAATCTCCGCCATTGGTACCAAATTTCAGCGTGCAGAATTAATGGGACCACAAAGCCAGAAAAATATACATCAAAGTAAAATGCCGTTAACCGGTATACTGCATTTTGATTTCAGGTGATACACTAACTATAATACAGCTATGCCAAGCTTACATTTGTAGCATTTGGTCCTTTTTTCCCATTTTCCATTTCAAAGGTTACCCGGTCGCCTTCTTTGATCTGGGTACCATTGAGACCTGAAGAATGTACAAAAACATCTTTGCCGCCATCGCTGGGTGTTATGAAACCAAAACCTTTGGT
>JBKJPR010000262.1:0-3113 GCA_046594275.1 Sediminibacterium sp. | reverse complement strand
TATTCGGATATATTATTGAGCGATGATATCAAAGGCAAAATCCATAACCCTGCCTATTACCTGAAAAGCGATACGGACAGTATTACGGCACATCTCGATCTGGTGATGCTGACCAATGGCTGGCGCCGGTTTGACTGGGATAAAATAAAAGCAGGTATCCTGCCGGTTCTTAAGTACCCGGCAGAGACTGATTTTTTGAAGATCACTGGAAAAGTGTATGGTATTAAATCAATCAGTACTGCTGCGCCCCTGATGCTTAACCTGGTAGTAGTAGGGAAAGACAGCAGTAAGAATTTTATGTTTGTGCCGGTACAAAAAGATGGCAGCTTTGAAGAGAAAGGCATTTTCTTTTATGATACGGCACGGGTATATTATGGATTCAATGGGAACAATAAGTTTACCGATATCACGCAGGTGCAGTTTGAGAATGGGTTGCTGCGACAGATACAGAAAACAGTTCAATACCTTTTTCGTGACCCGCTGCTGAACTGGAGCGATAGCATGGCGAGGCGGCGGATGAATTATTTTTATGAACAGCAGGAATTACTGAAAAAAAGAATGGCTGAAGTTACTTTGCAGGAAGTGACCGTAACATCCAAAATAAAAAATAACAGCTTGCAGGTAATGGAGCAGAAATATGCTAAAGGCCTGTTCTCCGGGGGAGATGGCTATTCCTTTGACATGACAAATGATCCTTTTGCATTGAGTGCTGTTGATGTACTAACCTATTTGCAAGGCAAGGTAGCCGGGTTAACGATCAGCGGATCAGGTTCGCAGGCAGGCGTGAGCTGGAGAGGTGCAACGCCTGATATTTTTATTAATGAGATGCAATCAGGCATTGATATGGTACAAAGTATTGCCGTGGCCGACATTGCTTTTATAAAAGTTTTCCGTCCCCCTTTCTTTGGATCAAGTGGTGGCGGCAGTGGTGGTGCCATAGCCATTTATACCAAGAAAGGCACGGATGGTAGAAAAGCATCACCTAACGCCAAAGGCCTCGAGACTACGGTATTAGGCGGTTATTCGCGGTTCAAGGAATTTTACAGCCCCTCGTATGAAAAACCCGATGAAAACCCTGAAGCTGATGTTCGTACCACTTTATACTGGAACCCCTATGTGTTAACTAATAAGAAAAACCCACGTGTAAAGATCCAGTTCTTTAATAATGATACGAGTAAAAAACTACAGGTGGTATTGGAAGGTGTTAATGGAGAGGGCAAAATGATACGGGTGGTGAAATTGCTGGAATAGGGAGTGGGGAGTGGGGAGTGGTGAGTAGTGAATGGTGAATGGGGAATGGGGAATGGGGAATGGTGAGTGGTGAGTGGTGAGTAGTGAATGGTGAATAGGGAACGGAGTATTAAAAATTGGGTACCAGGAATTAGAATATAAATCACACTTCAGATGGCAAAAAGATATTTATACAATACAACGGCAATCTGCTGTTTAATTCTCCTCAACGCATGTTCGGTTTCAAAACCGGTTACAAAAGAAGCAAGTATTGTTGCGAATCTTCCCAAAGCATCTGCTGAATTTCGTGCTGCCTGGGTGGCTACGGTAGCCAATATCAACTGGCCCAGTAAACCTGGCCTCAGCACCAAAGAGCAGCAACAAGAAGCCATTGAATTATTGGATTTTTTAAAAACGAATCATTTCAATGCAGTTATTTTCCAGGTACGCCCGCAGGCCGATGCTTTGTACAAAAGCGCACTGGAGCCATGGTCATATTACCTGACAGGCACACAGGGAAAAGCGCCCGATCCTTTCTATGATCCACTGGAATTCTGGGTGGAAGCCGCTCATAACCGCGGACTGGAACTGCATGTATGGCTGAATCCATACCGCGCTCACCACAAAGATGGTAAGGAGATAAGTGATCAATCTATCGTGAAAACAAACCCGGAACTGGTGATGAAACTAAAGGAAGGGTATTGGTGGATGGATCCCGCGCAAAAAGCAACACAGGACCGTACATCAGCCGTGGTAATGGATCTGGTAAAGCGGTATGATATTGATGGCGTTCATTTGGATGATTATTTTTATCCCTATCCTTCCTATAACGGCAGCGATGATTTTCCGGATGATCTGAGTTGGGCGGCCTATCAGCAATCCGGGGGTAGATTATCCCGTGGCGACTGGCGACGGGAGAGTGTGAATGTTTTGATTGAACGCTTATACAAAGAGATCAAATCCGAAAAGAAACATGTGAAATTCGGGTTGAGCCCTTTTGGTATCTGGCGCCCGGGTTTCCCGGAATCTATTCAGGGATTTGACCAGTATGGCCAGTTATATGCCGATGCAAAATTATGGCTGAATAAAGGATGGGTAGATTATTTCGCTCCCCAATTATACTGGCCCATCAACAGGATACCTCAAAGCTTTCCTGTTTTGCTGGGATGGTGGTCGCAGGAAAATACGATGAACCGCCATCTCTGGCCTGGTATCAGCGTGGGGCGCGACAGCAGTGTAAAAAATGTGAACGAAATACTAAGCCAGGTAATGATCTCACGCGGAATGTTGCCACAAAGTAAAGGTGTAGTCCACTGGAGCATATCTTCCCTTACCAAGAATCCGAACATGGTAAAAGCTTTGCTGGATGGGCCTTATAAAGCAGAAGCGCTTGTTCCGGCAAGTCCCTGGCTGGATAACATAGCGCCCTTGCCACCAATGGTAGCAACCGAAAAAAAACAGGACAGGCTTACTATTAGATGGACACATCCCGATCAGAAAGATGTATTCCGCTGGGTGGTGTATTATCAGTATGGGAATGCCTGGAACTATACAATTCTTAACCGCAATGAGCTCTCCTTTGAATTAAAACTGACTTCAGGAGAAAAGCCTGTTCCCTTGAACAGAATCGCAGTCACTGCAGTTGACAGGGTAGGGAATGAGAGTGAACAAAAACAAGTGATGGTTATCAATGAGCATTGAACAGATGAATATCGAACAAGGAACAGATGAACAAGGATCGGATCATTTTACTTCATCGGTTACTTGTTCGTCTGTTCAAATGTTCCCTTCTTCTCCTCCAGCCATGCCACCAATTCCTTCTTAATGGCTTCACCTATTACTCGTTGTTTGGCAGGATCCTGTAAAAGGGTGCGGCTCGCCGC
>JBKJPR010000237.1:0-3928 GCA_046594275.1 Sediminibacterium sp. | reverse complement strand
CCAGCAACTCATGAATACCGCCCTGTTTGTAGAGGTGAACGTATATATCTCATCGCGCAATGCGAATGAAGTGGTTATTAATATTGATATGAAAGAGCGCTGGTATCTTTTTCCATTGCCCTATTTCCGGTTAATAGACAGGAACTTTAACCAATGGTGGGTAGAACAGAACCGCAGCCTGGAAAGGGTAAACTATGGCATCAAGTTTACACAGAACAATACAAGTGGCCGGAATGATGAACTGGATATATGGCTGATTAACGGGTACACACAGCAGATAACACTGCGTTATAATATTCCATTCTTCGATAAGAAATTAAAAAGCGGGTTCAATATCGGACTTATCTATGCCACGCAAAAAGAACTGAATTATGCAACAGGGGATAATAAACAACTGTTCTTTAAGCAGGAAACCATTGTAAAGAAAGCAACCCGTTTTGATTTCACCTATTCCTACCGTCCCGATGTAAAACAACGCCATTATTTCCGGGTATCGTACAATAATGAATCGGTGGCCGATACCGTATTAAAGATCAATCCGGCGTATTATCCCGACCAGAAAAGCAGGATCAGGTTCTTTGATTTTGGCTACCAGTATAAATATTATAATGTGGATTATATCCCCTATCCCTCCAAGGGTTTTTTATTTGAAGGGAATCTTTATAAGCGGGGGATTGATAACGCCACCAATCTCTGGCAGGCCAGTACTAGAGCGGTATATGCCATCCCGTTTTCATCCGGTTCTTTTCTGCATCTCGAGGGGTTGACCATGTTTAAGCTGCCATTCAATAACCTTTTCTATAACCAGCGTTTATTCGGGTATGGCTATTTCCAGATGCGCGGCCTGGAATACAATGTAGTAGACGGCCTGATCGGTGGATCATTGAAGACCACTTTCCATAAAGAAGTATTTTCTTTTATTCTGCGTAACCCTTTCCAGAGTAAAACACATGACAGGATACCGATCCGTTTTTTCCTGAAAGCTTATGGCGATCTGGGGTACGGGTATTCCAAAACACCGCATGTATCCAATACACTCAACAATACACTCCTGCGGACATGGGGTTTTGGGATGGATATCGTGTCTATTTATGATTTTGTGTTTAAAATTGAATACAGCTTTAACCAACTGGGAAGGGATGGCTTATATTTACAGACGAGGAATGATTTTTAACGCTCGTTTCGAACGAAGCGGTAGCAAAGTGAGAGATCTGTTAACCAATGGACAGGTTTTTTTTCGTTGTTACTCCTTATCGAAATCACGTGCCAATAACAGTAATCAATAACTCAACAAATGAAAGTAGCTATTTACAGTCGCGGGCTTGATTTTGAGCAGGAGAATCCCTTGGTAGTATTACTGGAAGAACTCACCCGTTACGATACATCCATCCTTATATTTCAACAGTTGCTAACGCAATTCACCCTGCCCCAACACCTGCATGAAAAAGTGGTGCCCTTTCTCACTTCTGCTGACCTGGATGAACAGATAGATTGCCTGATCAGTCTGGGCGGAGATGGTACTTTGCTGGATGCAGTGGCATTGGTGCGCGATAAGAACATACCTATACTGGGTATTAATTTCGGCCGGTTGGGTTTTCTGGCAAGCATCAGTAAAGAAGAACTGGCCAGCGCGGTAGATTCATTAATCAACCAGAGTTTTTTGATTGATAAACGAACCCTGATACACCTGGATTCCAATGAAAAACTATTTGGAGAAACGCCTTTTGGATTGAATGAATTCGCTATCCATAAAAGAGATACTTCTCCCATGGTAAAAATCCATACTTACCTGAACGGAGAGTTTTTAAATACATATTGGGCCGATGGGCTGATTGTATCCACACCCACCGGTTCAACAGGGTATAACATGAGCTGTAACGGACCTATTATGTTTCCTGAAACATCCAGTTTTGTGATAACGCCGGTTGCGCCGCATAATCTCAATGTACGTTCCATTATTGTTCCGGATACCAATGTGATCTCTTTTGAAGTGGAAGGGCGGGGCGAGCAGATCATTTGCGCCCTGGATGCCCGGCGCGAGATCGTAAATAAGACCATCCAACTGGCTGTAAGGCGGGAGAAATTTGGGGTAAACCTGGTCCGTTTGAATGAAAACAGCTTCTTATCCACCCTCCGGACCAAGCTTACCTGGGGCCTTGATAAAAGAAATTAACTTTTATGGTATTGAAATTTGACAGTATTTTACAATTCATAGAAGCGCGTTCCTGACTATGCTAAAAAAAATAACTGCCATCTTATCCCTGGTGCTTGGTCTTCAAACGGCCAATGCCCAGTTAATGGAACCCTTTGTACACCAGGGTGAAATAGGTATTTCGGCCGGTGTAGCCCATTATTTCGGCGACATCAACCCCAATTCTGCCTTCAACAGGCCGAAGATAGCGGCGGGTGTCTTTTTCAGAAAACAGATCAGCAATTATATCGGTATCAGGCTTTCGGGTGACTATGCATTGCTTGGCTATTCCGATATATACAGCAGCAACCCGGTTCAGGTAGCGCGAAACCTCAGTTTCAATTCTAATGTCTGGGAAATAAGCCTGGCAGGCGATTTTAATTTTTTCGAGTTCCATCCCGGTTTTGAAGGATATAATTTCACCCCTTATCTAGGACTGGGTGTGGGCGTGTTTTCTTTCGATCCCTATGCATACCTGGGTGGCGAAAAGTACCTGTTGCGGACACTGGGTACCGAGGGGCAGGGAAGTTCCCTATACCCCAATCTCAAGCCCTACAGCCCTTTGGCGATATGTGTGCCTTTTACAGTGGGAGTAAAATATGCTTTGAGTGCCAGTACCAATGTTTTTGGGGAGTTTACGTACCGGTTCACAAATACTGATTACCTGGATGATGTAAGCGGCTTATATGCGCCCGATGCTTTCCCACCCTTGCCAGACGGCTCCCCTTCTCCCGCCTTCCTGTTGCAGGACAGAAGTTATGAAACAGGCTCATCTATAGGAATAAAAGGCAGGCAGAGAGGAAATGGTGTCCAGAAAGATGCCTATGCCACCTTAAAGGTTGGCGTATCATTTAACCTCCAATCGTACCGTTGCCCTACCCCCCCGCGTAACAGGTAATAGCGGGTTTAATCTCTCCAGGCCCTTTTCCGCAGAGTTTTTCTGCTAATTAAATCAGGTAACCCCGTTGATTTTGCTAAATTTGCAGCCTAAATGAAGCCAAGAACATGCAGGAAGGTTTGATTGACAGGATAGATAAAGAGCGACTGCCGCATCATATAGCCATTATTATGGATGGAAATGGACGCTGGGCCGAAGAAAAAGGCCAGGAGCGTTTGTATGGACATTACCAGGGAGTGGAAAGCGTACGCAATATTGTAGAGGGCAGCGCCGAACTGGGTATCCGGTACCTTACCCTCTATGCTTTCAGCACCGAGAACTGGGACAGGCCGCAACTGGAGGTAGAAGGCCTGATGACCCTGCTGGTAGACACTATCCGCAAAGAAGTACCCACCCTTAATAAAAACAATATCAGGCTTCATGTAATAGGAGATCTGGGCATGCTTCCAAAGTTTGCACAGGATGAATTACAGGAAGCGCTGGAAATGACCAGCCATAACACCGGTCTTAACCTCATCATGGCCCTGAGTTACAGCAGCCGCTGGGAATTGGTGAATGCGGTAAAAAACATTGGCCTCGATGTTAAAGCGGGGAAGATAGATCCCGATACCATCAACCAGGATACTTTGCAGCAATACCTTACCACCAGCCAGTTTCCAGATCCGGAACTTATGATCCGTACAAGTGGCGAATACCGGATCAGCAACTTTTTATTGTATCAGTTAGCTTATGCCGAACTATATTTTACCAACACCCGTTGGCCCGATTTCCGGAAAGAAAACCTGTATGAAGCAATTCTCGACTTCCAGGCAAGAGAAAGGAGATTTGGCAAAACCGGG
>JBKJPR010000150.1:0-3536 GCA_046594275.1 Sediminibacterium sp. | reverse complement strand
CATTGAGCGGAAGCGCATATGCATCCCCGGTGAGATACTCCCTCCCAGGAATTCATGAAACCGGTTCACAAAATTATAAGTGATACAGGTACCCAAACCAATGGCCAGGTTGTGTTGATTTGGGAAAATATCCACCGCGGCGGCTACAATGGCTAGCCTGTCGGCGCCAATGGTTTCCGGTTTCCCCACCGGGGTGGTCAGTGGCAGTTTACTGGTATGGCCCAGTTTATGAAAGCGGGTATGTTTAGCCAGCAAGACTTCTATTTCAGGCGGGTGATTAATCACCGACGATACAATGGAACTGTCTGGCTTATATTTTTCAATCAAAAGTTGGACAGAAGCTGTATTAGCAACTTCCAATACAACTTCTTCCTTAAAATCCCTGCCTTCGAATACGGCACATTTTAAACGGGTATTGCCAAAATCAAAACAAAGTGTGGTTTGCATAGCGGGCTGTTAAAAATCAAAAGTAAAGCCTTTCAATCCTTTAAAGTGCCCATTCAATTGTATCTTTTCTTTCAGGGTTTCCATACCGGAAACAATGGGCAGTACCTTGGCTAGGTGGCGTTTCAGGTATTCCAGCCGCTGCAATTCATGCAAAAGCCCAAGTAATTCATATTCTTCTTCGAGTGACATGCCGGCATGATGTGCCATATCATAGCTGGTGAGGGCATCATCTGCTTTATTAAAATCCTTGGTCACATTCAGAAAATGGTGCAGCTCGCGTACAGCGGCTAATACTTTCTGCATGAGCGCTGCAGGGGCAGTATCCCTGTTCTTTGGATAATTCACGATGGCGCCGCTATAGAGTTTGTCGGGAATGGACTTTACCAGTTCCAGTATCCTGAAAACCTGCAGGCCTTTGGTACGTATATCCATTTTCCCATCTTCATATACTTCCACTATCTCAATGATCTGAACCAGGGTGCCTGTTTCTGATACTGCATTGTTCAGTACGGTTGGAATGCCAAAAGGTTTGGCTTCTGCAAAACATTCACTGATCAGTTGTTTGTAACGGGGTTCAAATATGTGCAGGTTCAAAAGTTCGCCCGGATACACTACAATGCCTAAAGGGAATATGGGTACAAAATTCGTCATGCAGCAAATGTATGCGTTAGGCTGATTTCTTATGCTCCCTGTTCAACTCACGGAGGCGTATATACTTCAGCCAGGTATACCAGGCATTCATTTTGGCAATAATATATCCCGCTTCTCCATCCAGGAATCCGAGCCGCAACAGATAGTTCTGAACAAAGGAGAAAGGCGCGGCCACGAGGCATCGTATCCATCCTGCTTTTTTTCCCTGCCGGTGATATTTCCATGCATTCAGCATGGCATAGTTCACCATTTTGGCAACAAACTCTTGTATATCCCCCGAAGTATAATGATGGATATATCCTTTCAGGGTAATCACTTTGGTATTCTCAGGCAATTGCAGCGATTCGTGTACCTGTACCCCGTTCCAGCCGGTATGCTGCCGGTTGTATAAACGGATATGCGCATCGTTGGCCCATTCGCCATAGCGGATCATCTGGTTGCCAAAAAAAACCCGGAAAAGAATATTGTACACAACTGTTGGATCCTGTAACAGAAGGGTGCGTAATTCCTCCGCCAGCGTATTATCAACCACTTCATCTGCATCTATAGAAAATATCCAGTCATGTTTTGCCACCGCTACTCCTTTGTTCTTACTAAGGCCATACCCTTCCCAATCCGTTTCAATAAGCCGTGCGCCTGTTGTGGTAACCACTTGCTGGGTGCCATCTGTACTGCCACTGTCGACCACTACAACGTCATCTGTAAATGCCTGCACAGCCGCAATGGTTGTGCCGATGATATGGGCTTCATTTTTACAAATGATAACGACTGAAATAGGTCTGTTCATACAGGCATTGGGTGTTGTGTTAGATTCTGTTGCCCAAAGAAAGCAATAAAAGCCAGCAATACTACACCATATTGGCCTTCCAGGGAATCATCCGTGATAAAAGGGATCAATGCAACAACCGTTAACAGGATAGAAAAAATATTCTTTGCCGTGGTGGTATATAGCAATAACAGTAATCCTGCCGTAAAAAAAAGTGCGCCGGGCCAGCCGCTTCCTGCACCATATACCATCCATTCGTTGGCAGGCAGAAAACGTTCATAAGCAAAACTGTCCGGTTGTTTTTGTTGGTGCCATTGATGTATTGCGGAACGGATATCGCCAAAACCCACACCTGTCAACGGGTGTTGCTGCGTAATATCGTATCCGGCCTTAATGGATAACCACCGGGCTGCATCATTATAACCCGGCGTGAACACTCCATTCGAATACAGGCTGAAATCATACCTGATATATTGAACCCGGTTGCGGAGTGTGGGCAGGGTATAATAGGCAAGAATAGCCACCGCCAAAATCAGGGAAAAGATGCCTAAACCCGTCTTCCATTTTTTTTGAATGAAGATGTGATGCAGCATATATATAAAACCGCAGGCGTACAAACAAAGCAACCCTGTTTTGGATGCGAGAAAGTGCAGGTATATAACCAGGAAGGCAAGCAAAATAATCAACATGATTTTTATTCTTTTTCCGGCCGCTATGGTAAGGCATTTCACGCCGAGTATAACAGCAGTTGCCACCATCCAGCTAAACCGTACATAATCATTATCTGCCAGGGTGGGTAATACTTTTGCTTTCAGGTAAGCGGCCTGTATGCCTGCCGGGTTGGCAACATATTGCAGCAGGCTCCATACGCATCCTATAGCTATGGTTACCATATACATCCATGATAACTGGAACCATCTTTTCCTGGAAAGTTTAGTGGCAGATAGTCCAAGCAGCATAGTGAGCAAGGGAATTTTTACAGACAATGTGTTCCACCACTCTGTTGTATCATCACTCCAGGCGCCGGAAATGAGTACCGGGAGGAGAATCAGGGCGATAGCGATAAATAATCCTGTTTTAAAAGAGGCCTGTTTGTAACCTGCCAGAAAAGGAATGATCATCCCAACTGAGGCAAAAGATACCAATGCGCGGCTGACCAATAATCCCACAACGAGTATAACCAGCATAAAAGACACCCATTGCTCCTGCCAGTTATTTTTCAACACTCTTTGCATCATGCGTCTAAATTCGTTCATCCGGTTTACTTTGCAATCATGTGGGAGGAATTATTAAAAGATATTCAGCAGGGCAATACAAAAGCATTGGCCAGGGCCATTTCCCTGGTAGAGAATGAAGTGGAAGGATATGAATCGTTTTTACTGCAATTGCCACCTTCTTCCACAAAAATTACTGGCATTACGGGTGCGCCGGGTGCAGGCAAAAGTACCCTGACAGATGCATTGATAGGTGAGATCGTGGCACAACATAAAAAAGTGGGCGTATTGTGCGTAGATCCTTCTTCGCCATTTAACCTCGGCGCATTATTGGGCGACAGGATACGGATGAGTGAATGGTATAACCATCCCGGTGTATTTATCCGTTCGCTGGCCACACGGGGCAGCCTGGGCGGGCTTCATCCAAAGATCATTGAGATAGCCGATGTGATGAAAGC
>JBKJPR010000117.1:0-5675 GCA_046594275.1 Sediminibacterium sp. | reverse complement strand
CAAGTATCGCATACAGCCATACAGTTATCCAGTCAACACCCTGTGATATAGTATTTCGGTTACTCATGACCTGTACATCTTTTTAGTTTTCCGATCATCTATGATCAAAGCAGCTATCAGTGTATCGGCTTTTCTTTTCTGCACAGGTTTTTTCTTTGCAGGTGATGGAACTGGTTCAGGTTCAGGAGCCTCTCCATCAGTGGAATCTTCAGCTTCTTTTTTGCGCAGTTTTTGCTGTAGTAACTGTTCGTTCTCTCTTATCCTTTTTAAAGAATCCTTTTTAGCTATTGCTATTCGCATAACAGGTGGAATGTAAACCTTGTTCGTGTATTCTTCTACCATAGCCTGTCTTTCTTTACCACGAATGGAGTCCTTTAGGTATTTTTCTATCATTAAACTGGCAATGGGTGCAGCTACCCGTGCCCCCTGGTCAGAATTTTCACAGATTACTGCAATGGCTATCCTGGGATTATTCCTGGGTGCGAAAGCGCCAAAGAACGAGTGGTCAGGTTGTTTTTTTACCACCCCATTTATTTTGGCATAATTCTCTACTGTTCCTGTTTTTCCGCATATAACAATATCCGCAATTTTAGACCGCACTGCGGTGCCGTATTCCACCACCGCCTGCATTCCATCCTGCACTGCAGTGAAAATAGAATCAGGAATTCTTTTATCAGTGTAGTGTTTTATTTTATATGGATCAAGGACCTGGTTGTCATCACCACCCTCAATAGAATCTACCATGTGGGGTGTATAAAACCAGCCTTTGTTGGCTATGATGGCCATTACATTGGATAACTGTACCAATGTTGTATTTACTTCACCCTGGCCAATTGCATTAGAAATAACGTTACAGGAATACCACCGTGGGCCGAAAATCTTGCGGTAATCAGCAGAAACAGGAAGATTACCTCTTTTTTCCGAGGGAAGGTCCACACCCAATTTATGGCCCAGTCCAAAAGTATGTGCATAGCTGTTGAATACACTTAAAGCACTGTCTGCGCCATGGTATCTTGGCTGGTCTAATGTTCTTTTATAGACGGTTGAAAAATAACTGTTATCACTATGTGCAACAGCATCTTTAAAACGGAATACGCCTATATCGAGGCATTTAGGCCTGCCGGTGCCGCAGCCTGTAAAATAACCCGGACAACTTACTGTAGTCCTTGCGTTTATCACGCCTTCAGTTAATCCAATGATACCGACCACTGTTTTAAAGGTAGACCCTGGAGAATAATAAGTACCTAAACCACGATTGTTAAGTGGCAACCGGGGGTCTAACAGAAGATCTGCAAAATGTTTTCTTTGCTGGTTGCCTGTTAAATAATTGGGATCATAGGTGGGCGCACTTATCATGCAGAGGATGCCCCCCGTTTTAGGATCGATTGCTACAATGCTTCCTACTTTGTTGGTCATTAGCTTCTCGCCTAATTTCTGCAGTTCCACATCGAGGCTCAGGTGCATATTTTTTCCAGCAACAGCAGCAGTATCATATATCCCGTTTTCATAGGAGCCCTGTATACGGCTTTTATTATCACGTATAAAATTCTTTACGCCCCTTTGCCCCATCAATATTTTTTCATAGGAGCTTTCAATCCCGGTCATACCTGCGTAGTCACCCATCTGGTAACCCTCCTCTTTATGATTTTTGAGATAGCTGGTATCTACTTCGCGTATATAACCCAAAACATGCGCAGCCACACTGTATGGATATGTTCTTACAGAGCGTTCAGTTAATGAAAAGCCGGGAAACTTGTAGATATTTTCATTTAAACGGGCAAACATTTCCGCGGCGAGCAGGGGTTCGAAAATACTGGTTTTTACATACCCATTTTTAAAAATGAGATCGTGAATCCGTTTCTTATATTCGGCAGTATCAATATTCAATAAACGGCACAATGAAAAAGTATCAATTCCCCTGGTTTCGGAAGGAGTGACCACCAGGTCATAGCTATTGGAATTTTCAAGGATGGCCCTTCTTTTCCGGTCGAAAATAATGCCGCGGTCCGGATAGATGACTTTCCGCAATATGGCATTATTCTCTGCTGCCAGTTTGTACTTGACTGAAAATAACTGTAGGTTGGTTAACTGCCCAACAATCACCAGAAAAGTTACGGCAAAAATGATCTGTATAATTCGTCCCCTGCTTTGATTAAATACCGGCATGTCTGTTTACTAAGGAATGAAATAAGTACTATAAAATGTTCTTACAAAGTTGCTGCATTCGCAGGGTTTGGATGGGATTTTTTTTGGATAAATCTTAAGATCGGTATGTGGTTTGTTGTCTGTGGTTAGTTTATGGTTTGATGTTTGCGGTTGTCTGTTCTCGGTCGTCCTTCCTCACACGTTAGTGCGGTATCGGCCTTTCCGGGTGAAAAGCAGTTCGGTGATGAAGATCAGCAGGAGGCTGATGGCGGTAGTGCCAAGGACCTTGCCGATAAAATAAATAAAATCGCCAAACTGCAGCCATTCAATCAGTACCAGGTAGAAATGGTGCAGGAAAGTAAGCACCCCGATATATAAACCATACGGCGCCCAACCCATGCTTTTGGGACCTGGCTCTATATAACTCTGTTCCGTGGTTTCCTGGGGTATCAGCAGATTCAGCAGAAAGGGGCGGAAATACGCTATCAGTACACAGGGGGCCGCATGCAGGCCGGGCGTACCGGTAAAATAATCGAGGGTCAGCCCAAATACAAAACTGAGTACCAATAAAAAGAAACGATTGATATTGAAAGGAAGCCAGAGTATGAAAAGAAAATACAGGTAGGGAACGATGAACTGGTGCAAGGGTGGCACTTCATTCAGGATGAATACCTGGAAAAGGATAAAGAGCACAAAACGGACGATATTTTTCAGCAGGGTACTCATGGTGTCTTCACAGGGTTTTCTAACTGTACCTGTTCTGCATACCGGGCATTTTCGATCAGGTATACGTAACGGATATTGAAGAAATTAGTAGCGGTCTTAACTTTAAGGGTATAAAAATTGCTGGACGATTCGGCGGCAATTCCCACTACGGTACCTACCATGATGTCTGAAGGGAAGTTGGCAGAATAGGTGCTGGTCACTACCGTATCACCTTTAGCCAGCTTGGCGCTTTTGGTAACATTCCGCAGCGTCAGATAGCTGGGGTCGCTGCCATCCCATTCAATACTGCCCGAACTATGGTCTTTTTTCAGCATGGCGCTTACTTTGCTGTTGCGGTGCAGCAGGCTCATTACGCGGCTGAAATTGGTACTGGTTTCCACTACCACTCCCACAATGCCTTCGGGTCCGAGCACTGCCATACTCTTTTTTACGCCCTGCGCGCTTCCTCTGTCAAGTGTCAGGAAATTAGCCTGGAGTGTATAGGTATTCCCGATCACTTTTGCAGGCAGGAAACTGTATTTACGGGAACGGCCAAGACTGTCTTTTAGCAACGAATCCACTACAAACTTTCTGCTGGTATCAACAGGCTGGAAGTTGGATGGCAGCAGGTTTCTCAAACGCGCATTCTCCTGGGCCAGTTGGCGATTGGTCTCTTTCAGGCTAAAATAACCCCTCAGATCACTATAATTTTTATTGACATTGCCGGTTAACTCATTGGCAGCCGAGGAAAAAAAAGATTCATGTGTTTTACTGGCTTTGCTTAGCAGGATGATGGCGAATACCTGTAACAGCAAAAAGCTGAGAAGGGTAAAATATCGCCGTATGAAGAGGAAGATGTTTTTCAAAGTGCAAAGCTTCGGGCCGCGGGCCATGAGCTGTGAGTTACCAGTAGTTATTTGGCTCGTAGCTCACAGCTAATAGCTTATAGCTTATTAATTATCTCATAATAAATGGAAAACGCTGGTAATTCTTCAGGGCCAAACCTGTTCCGCGCACTACGCTTTTCAATGGATCATCCGCCACATGCACAGGCAATTTGATTTTGGCGCTTAATCTTTTGTCCAGTCCGCGTAACAAGGCTCCACCACCGGTAAGGTACAATCCCCTCCGGTAAATATCTGCAGCCAGTTCGGGTGGTGTGGTCTCTAATGCTTTGAGGATGGCTTCTTCGATCTTAAAAATACTTTTGTCAAGCGCTTCGGCAATTTCCTGGTAGCTCACCATGATCTGTTTGGGGATACCCGTTACCAGATCGCGGCCGTTTACGGGGAGGTCATCGGGTGGGTTATCAAGGTCCTTCATGGCAGCGCCTACGTTGATCTTAATCTGTTCAGCCGTACGCTCCCCGATTAATAAACTGTGGTAACGGCGAAGGGCCTCCATAATGTCGGCAGTGAATTCATCGCCGGCAATACGGATACTCTGGTCGCAAACAATACCGGCCAGTGCAATCACGGTGATACCCGTAGTACCACCGCCAATATCAATGATCATGTTTCCAACGGGTTCTTCTACATCTATACCAATACCCAAAGCCGCTGCCATGGGTTCGTGAATCATATAAACTTCTTTGGCGCCCGCCTGCTCGGCACTGTCGCGAACAGCACGTTTTTCAACCTCGGTAATAGACGATGGAATACAGATTACCATTCTCCAACTGGGTGGAAAAAGGGGTTTTTTGGGATAGATCATTTTGATCAGTTCCCTGATCATCAGTTCGGCGGCGTTAAAGTCGGCGATTACCCCATCTTTCAGGGGCCTTACGGTGCGGATGCTTTCATGGGTTTTTTCATGCATCATCAGGGCCTTTTTGCCCACTGCCAGCACCTCTTTCATGTTATTGCGGTTAAGGGCAATAATGGAGGGCTCATTCACCACTACTTCATCATTATGTATGATAAGGGTATTGGCGGTACCCAGATCCATGGCGATTTCCTGTGTAAAAAAGTTAAACAATCCCATTGTATATAAAAAGTTCGAATGTGTTAAGTAATGTTTGCAAAGGTGATTGAAAAAGTTGAATTATAAAGCCTAAAATACTGATTTTTCCGCGTTTGGACAATATTCGGAAAGCGGTCTCTGGTCTCTGGTCTGTAGTCTGTAGTTTATTGAGGCAAAAAAAGAGGAATTACCGCTTTTATTCACCATTGCCCATTCACTATTCACCCCCTCACTATTCACCAAATTCATACCCAATATCCCTCCTGAAATACATACCCTCAAAAGAGATCTTTTCCAGCGCTTTTCTTGACCGTTCAACTGCTTCCGGAATACTGTTTCCGTAAGATGTTACCGCCAATACCCTTCCGCCATTGGTTACCACTCCGTTATCCACCTGCTTGGTTCCCGCATGAAACACAATTGTATCTGCATCCTTCCCCTGATCCGCTAATCCGTCAATCCGCAAATGCTTTCTGTATTTTTCCGGGTAACCGCCGCTTACTGCCATTATAGTGCCACAGCATCTTTCATCAAAAACTATATTTGTATCAACTAACGTGCCATTGTCCATAGCGGCAAATAAAGCAACGATGTCAGTTTGTAATCTTGGTATCACTACTTCTGTCTCCGGATCGCCCATACGGCAATTGTATTCTATTACGAAAGGATCGCCATTGACATTCATCAGGCCAAAGAAAATGAATCCGTGATAGTTAAGATTTTCTTTTTCGAGTCCCTCAACAGTTGGTTTGATGATTTTTTCTTCAACCGTATGCATAAATGCATCATCCATAAAAGGTACAGGGCTTACACAACCCATGCCACCGGTATTCAAACCCGTATCTCCTTCGCCAATTCTTTTA
>JBKJPR010000064.1:0-2964 GCA_046594275.1 Sediminibacterium sp. | reverse complement strand
TTGCGGAACATCCACTTTAACTGCCACTGCGGGTGGATTATTATTATGGAATACAGGTGAAACAACTTCTTCTATAACAGTAACATCACCTGGAACTTATACGGTTACGCAAACCGTGAACGGTTGCACCAGTGCAACAGGTTCAGGTATAGCAGTACCAAAATCTATTCCGGCTGCCCCGGTTGTAGTGGTAACCGATAATTGCGGAACATCCACTTTAACTACCAATGCGGGTGGATTCTTATTATGGAGTACAGGTGAAACAGCTTCCTTTAAAACAGTAACATCAGGCGGTACTTTTACGGTTACGCAAACTGTGAACGGTTGCACCAGTGCAGCAGGTTCAGGTACAGCAGCACCTACATCCATACCATCAGCTCCTGAAGTAACAGTAGCCAATAATTGTGGAAGCGCTGTATTATCTACCAATGCAGGCGGTAACTTATTATGGAGTACAGGTGCAAGAGCTTCTTCTATAACAGTAACATTAGCCGATACTTATATGGTTACGCAAACCGTGAACGGTTGCACCAGTGCAACAGGTTCAGGTATAGCAGTACCAAAATCTATTCCGGCAGCCCCGGTTGTAGTGGTAACCGATAATTGCGGAACATCCACTTTAACTACTACTGCGGGTGGATCATTATTATGGAATACACTTGAAACAGCTTCTTCTATAACAGTAACATCAGGCGGTACTTATACTGTTACGAGAACTGTGAACGGATGCACAAGTGCAGCAGGTTCAGGTACCGCAGCGCCCAAAGCGGTTGCATCCGTACCAGTTGTAACTGTAAGCAATAATTGCGGCACCTCTATTTTATCTACCAATGCAGGGGGACCTTTATCATGGAGTACAGGTGCTGTTACGTCTTCCATTACAGTAAGTTCAACCGGAAATTATAGCGTAACCGTAACCAATCCTGCCGGATGTTCTGCAACCTCTGCAGTAACCGTAGTTACCATCCATAGCTTCCCGGTTGTATCACCCATAACCGGTACTACTTCAGTTAATACAACTTTAAGCACACAGCTATCCAGTAACACCGGCGGTGGAGTATGGAGCAGCAGCAATAACGCAATAGCAACGGTGAATGCCTCCGGTCTGGTAACAGGTATAACAACCGGTACGGTAACCATCAGTTATCAAGTAACTTCAGCAGAAGGTTGTTCAACCACTGTTTCAACAATCATTACGGTTAATCCGAATTGTGTGTTACCTGGCTTTGCGGCTATAGCTAATATCTCTGCAAATACCGCATTGTCAATTTGCGGTGCAACTGTAAAATATACAATTATTGCATCGGGCACACCTGTACCTGCTTTGAGTTACAATTTTACCGGGGTTACAACGGGTAGCGGCTCAGGTAGCGGTAGTGGTTCTATATTTAATACCGGTGTAACCAATGTAGTTATCACAGCTACAAATTCTTGTGGCACAGTAAGTACTTTATTTACTGTAACAGTCAAAGATGAAACTGCGCCTACTCTTATTTGCAAGCCGGTAACTGTAACATTGGTAAATGGCATGGCTTCTATTACTGAATCTGATATTACTAGTAGCAGTTTTGATAATTGTGGTGGTGTAAGATTAAGTGCTTCCAAAACATCATTTTATTGCAATAATCTCGGTGTGAATAATGTTATCCTAACTGCCACAGATGCCAGCGGCAACAGCACCTCATGTACAGCATTAGTAACAGTAGTTGGCGAGGTACCAACCAGCAGTATTGTTTCCATACCCACTTCAAGTGTTTATACAGGTGGGGTAGCAAATAATTTATATCTGGGCTATGGCGCTCAAAGCACTACATTAAGTGTAACGGTTCCATCTGCTGGTGCTCCTTATACTTATTCATGGACTGCCACTAATAATGGTACTAGTATGCTGTCGAATGCTGGTGTTGGAAACCCACTCTTTACGCCAACCACCGCAAATTATTATACTTTTACAGTTACCGCAACCAACAAATTTGGCTGTAGTTCAACATCAATGATCAGTATTTGTGTAACTGATATAAGGGTGATTGGTGGGGCGAATGATAAAGAGAAAAAGGTATACCTCTGTCATGTTCCTCCGGGAAATTCAGGTAAAAGTATTACTTTATCAATCAGCGTAAATGCAGTAGCAGCGCACCTGACTAACCATGCCGGTGACCGCCTTGGAAGTTGTGAGCAGCTACCTTGTAAAGCATATACTCCTGCTAAAACATCTACAACTACAGCAATACAGGTTGTAACCCAGGAGCCTTTACCAGTTAAAACTTCAGAAGAAGAACTAAAAGTTACGGTAATGCCAAATCCCACTACCACTTTCTTCACATTGAAACTGGAGAGCAGATACCAAACCCCGGTTAACCTGAGAGTGATGGATGGAAGTGGCAGGGTAATAGATGCGAAGTCGAAGATCGGCGCCAGCAGCACCTTCCAGATAGGCCATACCTACAGTAGTGGAACTTATTATGCAGAATTTATTCAGGGCACAAAGCGTAAAGTTATACAACTGATCAAAGTAAGAGGATAATCATAACCACAACCAAAATTACCAAACAGGGCCGCCTTACACAGCGGCCCTGTTTTTTTGCAGAACCCTCCAGAAATTCCCCGTCTCCTTGAAATATTTTCATTTTTTTTACGTTTTAGAATATATTTTGTACATTATACCTCATGTTAGTTGTTAACAATGGTATTCTGTGCGGGTTTCTTGATAATTTCTGTAAGTAAACGATACGTGTGAGGGGGTGCAGAAATAGTAATCAGTTTAGATCATTTTCGGTTTTTAGTACACAATACCGGGAATGTGGCTTTATAATCCAAAATCCAATTCTATGCTTAAAATTCTACTCAGGACATTCTATCCTGTTACGTTTTGTTTTTTAGTAATGTTCCCCTCCGCCATTTTTGCCAACCCAAGTTTCCAAACTCCGCCTCCAACCATTGAAGCCCCTGCCAATATGCAGTTAC
>JBKJPR010000031.1:0-4113 GCA_046594275.1 Sediminibacterium sp. | reverse complement strand
TAAAAAATAACCTTATCGGGCCATCACAGGTGGTATGTCCTGATAAAACACCGGCCCCAATAACTGGTTCAATACCTGCCGGTGGGGATGGTATTTACCGGTTGACCTGGGAACTGAGTGCAGACGCAACCAGTTTCAGCAAAGCGGGCGGCACAAACAACTTGCAGCACTATGGTCCCGCTAAATTAGCAGCTACTACCTGGTTCAGAAGAAAGGTAGAGTCAGGGGCATGCATGGATGTTTCCGGCACTTCACAGATCACAGTTGTGAGTAACGGCTTATGGACGGGTAGTGTGAATACAGATTGGGGTAATCCTGATAACTGGTGCAACGGTATTGTTCCTGATCCTACAACAGATGTATTCATCTATGGGAACACATTGCATGGGCCTGTTATAAAAGACACGGCAAGTTGTAATCACCTCACGCTGTTCAACAATGCCCGCGCAACTGTTACAGGTGTTTTGCAGGTAAAAGGAAATTTCATCAACGCATCAGGAAGCATTGATGCCCGGAATGCAACATTGATACTTGCTGGTAATACTCCACAAAATATACCGGCGGGATTATTGGTGGATGGAGTATTGGAGAACCTCGTGGTCAATAACCCCGCAGGCATCTCCTTATCAGGACCCTTAACTGTTTCGGACAATATATTACTGAATAGTGGATCTATCATCACCAATGATCATCTTACTTTACAACACACAGCAAAGATCGGCTCTTCGGCAACCGGCACATTCATAACAGGCAATACAACTATCGGTCATTATATAAAAGCCGGCAAAACAGCTTTCCGGTTATTGGGACATCCGTTTAGAAACTCATTGGCTTTAGACATGATCAAAGACAGTATTGACATCACCGGAACGGGTGGATCGCTCAATGGATTCACCAATACAGCCAACCATCGGCCCTCTGCTTTCTGGCATGATCCTTTGAAAGCAAATGACTCGCTTGGAATAGATGCAGGATGGACCGGATTTACGCATACCAATGGCCTTTTGGAAAATGCATGGAAAGAATTCAGTGGTATCAGGTTACTGATCAATGGCAAACACAGGCTTATGTTTAACCTTTCGGGACAGGTTCATACGGGCGACCAGGAACTTGTATTACCGAAGGGGAGTACCCCTGCTTATCACGTGATCGCAAACCCTTACCCCTCCCCGGTTGACCTGTCATTAGTCTCAACAGGGAGCCACCTTGGTATGCATTATTGGATATGGAATCCCGGACAGGCTGCTATGGGCGGTTACAGCAGTATTCCATTCAAAATCAAAAATACTATTCCGTCATTTGGTGTTTTTATTGTGAAAACAAATGTTGGTTCAGATAATACGCTCCTGTTCACAGAAAACTGCAAAGTGAATAATCCACCATCAGATAGTTTGGCCCTTATCAACACGGATGATACTTATTATGTAGAACTGCGACTTGAAACCGATAGTGTTTTCTGGGACAGGATCGTACTCTTTCAGGTAGACAGCGCCAGAAGCGGTTTCGATAAAAACGATGCCGAGAAATTCTGGAACGATGATGTTAATTTTTACAGCCTCAGCAGGGAAAAGAAAATGCTCTCCACAGATGCCCGGCCCGTAAACAATGAATCCACCATTGGTTTAGGTGTTCAAACTAATGCACCGGGGCAATATACGATTAGGGTAGCAGCGCTCAGTTTACCTGCCTCCAATAAACTGATGCTTCACGATAAATACCTGAATCAATGGATGAAACTGGCTAAAGACAGCAGTTATCCTTTTCTCATTACCGCCGATACAGCCAGCATGGGAAATAACAGGTTCGAGATAACAGGGCCAAAGAAAATACCCGTTCCGGCAAATATTGCCAGGAAAATAATTGTCAGGGTCAGCCCGGTTCCTGCAAGGGATAGGATTATAGTGAGTTATAATGCACCAGAAAAAGCCAATACCACGATCCGTGTTATATCTCTTAATGGGATTCCTGTAAAAACCCTGGCATTGGGTTTACAAAAAGAGGGGCAGGCAACTATTCTGATAACAGATATCGTAAACGGTATTTACTTTTTGGAAGTCAGGTCAGGTAACAAGATCATGACGCAAAAAATAATTAAAGAATAACATTTTGTGCTATCAAAATAAGTAGGTGTTTAATGTAAATACAAGTTTGTGTATTCTGTGCATACTATCTTTTCCTATCCCCCTATGTGTTTAAAAAAATAAACATATAGATTCATAAGTATGCAAGTAAACAATAGATTTCTATTAAATATTTGCCAGTACCGGAGTTGTCAACGGTAACGATGACTGTAATAAAAGAGCAGGTGATGTTGGTGATAACACCAACATCGGCGAAAGATTTTGCAGTCTATGCGTACTATCTTTTCCTATCCGCCTATGTGTTTAAAAAAATAAACATATAGATTTATATTAAATATTTGACAGTGCCGGAGTTGTTAACGGTAACGATGACTGTAATAAAAGAGTAGGTGATATTGGTGATAACACCAACATCGGCGAAATACTTAGTCCTCTGTGTTTCGCTGTGTCGTTGTGTTTCTGTGGTTCAAAAAAACCACAACGGCACAGCGGCAGGGAGTATCACAGCGTATTTCCAAGAGAAGTTATATAGTAAATCCATAAGTATGTAAGTAAACAATAGATTTCCATTGACATGGCCAAACTATATTTTATACATCCACCCATGCGTATCGGCAGTCTTGCCCTCGCGGATCGCTGTCAGGCGTTTCTTCAGCTCAGGAGCGGTTTGCCATTTATCGGTATCAAAATGCATGTCATACTCTTTGTAACGCAATTCTTTGATCAAAGAGATGGTGGCGGCTGTACCGGTACCAAAAACTTCTTTCAACAAACCCGTACGGTGCGCTTCCATCAGTTCATCAATAGTTATCTTTCTCTCCTCCACATCGAGGCCCATTTCTTTTAAAACCGTGATAGCGCTATCGCGGGTAACACCGGCCAGTATGGTCCCATCGTCAAGTGAGGGAGTGATAGCTTTATTACCGATGATAAAAAATACATTCATGGTACCCACTTCCTGCAGGTATTTATGTTCAAACGCATCGGTCCATAATACCTGGTCATACCCCTGTTTTTTAGCCAGGGAAGTGGCCAGCATACTGGCCCCATAATTGCCTGCATTTTTGGAGAAGCCTACGCCACCCGGGGCAGCACGGGTATATTTTTCTTCCACGTATATCTTCATCGGTGCTACATAGTAAGGACCGGTAGGGCTAAGCAGGATCAGGAATTTGTAGCTCTCAGAAGGCTTCACGCCTATCACAGGATCTGATGAGAACATAAAAGGACGGATATACAAAGCATGATCCGGCATAGTTGGTATCCAGTTCTTATCCAGGCCGATCAGCATGCGCATGCCTTCCATAAAAATCTCTTCGGGAACCACAGGCATATTCATCCGTTCTGCCGAAATATTGAAGCGTTTGAAATTATCCAGCGGGCGGAATATAAAGGCATTCCCGTCTTCATCCTTATATGCTTTGATCCCCTCGAATATAGCCTGGCCATAGTGCAGGGCCGCGGTAGAAGGCTCCAGTAACAAAGGCTGGTAAGGTTTGATCTCAACATTCTTCCACTCACCGTTCTCATAGTCAGCTTCCAGCATGTGATCCGTAAAATAACGCCCGAATGGTATGTTCTCCAGGGTCATTTCAGTCAGCTTACTTGTTTCTACTTTTGTAATGTTTATATCCAGTGCTGCTACCATAGTTTTATATTTGACGCAAATAAACAAAAAATTTAAAAGCTAACAGTCGTTAATGTTTATAATTGGCTATGAATTCAGAAAATAGTTTGCTACCCGACTTTCTCATCGCTGATCTCTATAAGCATAGCCTGGTTATTATTGATGGCGAACCGAAGAAAGAGAAAATAAATACCAAACCGGGTAACGCGGATACTGAACACCAGTGGTATTTGGGCAGCAATTTACAGAAAATTGCCCTGATTGTAAGCGAAAAAGAAGCAGTTTACCTGCCAGATGCCTCACTACAGTTCTTATCAGCCATTCTCGGGGCCTGTAAACTGAACCTGGGCGATGTGGCCATTGTAAATTACCACAATGACGCGGTGGATTATCTGTCCATAAAAG
>JBKJPR010000342.1:0-7101 GCA_046594275.1 Sediminibacterium sp. | reverse complement strand
GAAGAAGCAGCTTCACTGCGTGATACGGAAAAACGTTTGGGCGAAGAACTGGAAAAAGCAAAGTCGCAGTGGGAAGAAGACAGTAAACACAAACGGTACCCGATTACGGAAGAGAATATAGCTGAAGTAGTGAGTATGATGACTGGTATTCCTGTAAAAAGGATGGTGCAGGCTGAAACGGAAAAACTACGCCGGATGGCCGATGATATGCGGGAGATGGTGGTTGGACAGGATGAGGCTATAGGGAAAGTGGTGAAAGCCATACAGCGGAACCGGGTAGGGTTAAAAGATCCTAAGAAACCCATAGGGACCTTCATTTTCCTGGGGCCTACGGGCGTGGGTAAAACGGAGTTAGCGAGAGCATTGGCCAGGTATATGTTCGACTCAGAAGATTCTTTGATCCGGATTGATATGAGTGAATACATGGAAAAATTCACCGTGAGCCGTTTAATCGGTGCACCTCCAGGCTATGTTGGATATGAGGAGGGTGGGCAGTTAACGGAAAAGGTAAGACGCAAACCTTACTGCGTTATATTGCTTGATGAAATCGAAAAAGCGCACCCGGATATTTACAACATCCTGCTGCAGGTACTGGACGATGGACAGTTAACAGATGGGCTGGGTAGAAAAGTTAACTTCAAGAATACCATGATTATCATGACCTCTAATATTGGTGTACGCCAGTTGAAAGAGTTCGGTGATGGGGTAGGATTCGCCACTGCTACCCGTATGGAGAATGCGGAAGAAAATAATAAAGCGGTGATCGAAAAAGCATTGAAACGTACATTCTCACCGGAGTTCCTGAACCGTATTGATGATGTGGTGGTATTCAACGCGCTGAGCAAAGAGAATATCTTCAATATCATTGACATCCTGATGAAAGGCGTATCCAAGCGTTTGCAGAATTTGGGATTCTCACTTGAGCTGACACCGGAAGCAAAAGAATTCATTGCTGAAAAAGGCTATGATGTTCAGTTCGGTGCAAGGCCGTTACACAGGGCCATCCAGAAATACCTGGAAGATCCGCTGGCGGAAGAGATACTGAACCTGAATGTGAAAGCAGGTGACCTCCTCATCGCCGATCTTGACAAAGAATCGGGGAAACTGATATTCAATTTCCAGAAAAGAGTGGAAGAAGGAACGGAAGAAGCCAAGTTATAAAGTAAGTACAGTGTAAATAAAAAATCCCCGCAACTGCGGGGATTTTTGTTGAATATCGGATGTCGAACAAGGAATATCGAATTTCGAAGAAGGAGAACCGATACTTCATCATTCGATATTCCTTGTTCGGTGTTCGATATTCATTGTCCCCAACGGAAAGTAGAAACATCAATTCCCGCCAGGTCTAACACCCTGTCAACAACAGTAGCCGCTATATCTTCTATGGTTTTGGGGTTGCTGTAAAAGGATGGTGTAGCCGGGCAGATAATGCCACCTGCTAATGTTACCGTTTCCATATTTTTGATATGAATAAGGCTGTAGGGCGTATCTCTTACCATTAAAATAAGCTTACGCCTTTCTTTTAAGATAACATCCGCCGCACGGGTAACGAGGTCATCGCTTACCCCATGGGCTATCCTGCCCAGTGTACCCATACTGCATGGGGCAACAATCAGGATATTATAGCGCGCTGAGCCCGAAGCGAAAGGTGCGGAAAAATCATATTTATCAAAATACCGGAAAGGATAGTCCGTGTATGCCTGGTTGCCCAGTTCTGTTTGCCATATCTCTTTGGCATTATTGCTCATCACAATGCTTACTTCTTCATACTGATCCTTTAACATCACCAGCTTATCCAACAATACTTTCGCATATATCGATCCGCTGGCCCCGCTTATGGCTACTGCTATTTTATTTTTCATAAACTAATATTACAAACAATAAAGGTAGTTGTTCGGAATGAAAATAAAGGGATGGTGCAGTTAAGATCAGGCCAGCGGTTTAGCCCGCAACATACATTCCCCCGCATCTGGAGGGAAAATATAAAAATAATTGTCATGAAACATATATCTCCGGTATTTTCCAGTCTGCATAAAATCCAGCAATTTAATGACCGATTGATAAGATGCATTTTCATGTAAGGAAACCTTTATGACGGTATTCGTATCGCAGGAATTTCTAAGTTGTAACGCTGAGAATTGTATGCGTGCTATCCGATGAGTGTCCCAGTCATCCCCATTTAAAATAAAAATCAATTCTTTCTTTTCTTCATATTTTTTCAAGGTACGTCCCGCATAAAAGGGATGCGTTTTCTTTTCTGACGGAAGAAATTGGGTAATCACTCTTGCTTCTTTCCTAAACTTGCTCAATTGATCAATGGAGAATAAAAGGGTAACAAGGATCAGGCAGCCAATTAAGCTTGGGGCAAACAAAATATTTTTGAAAACCAGTTTATTCATGCAGATAGGATGCAATGGTCTTATATTTTCCATAAAAAATCCCCACATTCTGCAGGGATTTTTTTCAGTTATCTGTCAAAATCAATGAAATCAGCCATTATCCTTGTACATGATCTCATAATATTCATCCGCCATCCGGTTACTATCAAATTGGAAGCGCACATCCCGCATACCATTTTTCTGTATCTGTCTCCAGGTATCAAAATTATCATAGTATAAGGGAAGGATCTGCTGTTCCAGTATCTCGTAGGCTTTGTTGAGGTCGTATTCATCCTGCTCATGAACGGTCATACTATCGTAATCTGCTTTGGGTACTACGAAACCATTGTTGCCATGGTTCACAAATTCGGGTATCCAGCCATCGTCGGTTGAAAAATTCACCGCGCCGTTCATCGCAGCGGTCATGCCGCTGGTGCCGGATGCTTCACGGGGTACGCGGGGATTATTCAGCCATACATCGGCCGACTGTTTAATGCGTTTACTGAGCGCCAGTTCATGGCCGATCAGCACCGATACATTTTTATAGTTTTTACTTAAGTGTACCAGGTTGTTGAACTGCGAAATAGCCGGGTAGTCGGCAGGGTAAGGTTTACCGGCCCAGATAATCTGTACAGGGTATTGGGTACTGCTCAGCATTTTCTCAAAACGTTCCATGTCATAGGTCAGCATATCGGCACGTTTGTAGCCGGCAAAACGGCGGGCCCAGACAATGGTCAGTATATTCGGGTCGAATATTTTTCCGGTCTGGTCGGCAACAATCTCGAATGCTCTTTTCTTCAGGTATTTTTTCCGGTCGTCGAATGCAGTATCATTTCCTTCTTCCATTGCACGGTACATCTGTTTATCTGACCAATACCGCCAGTTCTGCGCATTGGTGATGGATGTGATGGGACAGATGCCTTCATAATTCTTCCACATGGCGCGGCTTACATGCCCATGCAGCGCAGAAACACCATTTGCCTTTCTGGCGAAACGCAGTGCCGCTAAGGAATGGTTGAACTGGTCATCTTTAATGCCGGTAAGTTTTCGCACTTCATCAATGCTGAGTCCGCAGAAATAACTCATTTTATGGCAGAGGTACATATCGTGCTTTTCATTACCCGCTTCTTCCGGGGTGTGTGTAGTGAACACCAGATGTTCTTTTACTTTCTCCACACTCTTGAATTTATTCAGCAGGTAAAAAGCAGAAGAGATACCATGTGCTTCATTGAGGTGATACACATCAGGATTGAAGCCTATTTCATCTATCAGTTTGGCGCCGCCCACACCCAGTAAAATAAACTGCGCTACTTTGGTAGCTACATTCGCATCATACAAACGATGGGTGATGGTCTGCGAAACATAATCATTCTCCGGAAGGTCTGTGCTTAATAAAAACAACGGGGCACTGTTAAAAGTTTCCGGGTTCAGGTAATAAGCTTTTACCCAAACCGGGTGCTCATGTATCATTATCTGGAATTTGATATTGGTCTCTTCCAGAAAGCTGTACTGTTTTTCCATGAACGTAACCTGTAAAGTCTGGTCTTGGTTACGTGTCTGGTCATAATACCCGTATTTCCATAAGATGCCAACGCCGATCAAATTCTGGCGTAATTCATAGGCGCTGCGTAAATGAGAGCCTGCCAAAAAACCTAAACCACCGCTGTATATTTTTAAGGGTTGGTGAATAGCAAATTCCATGGAGAAGTAAGCCGCTTTCTTTGCATACTGTTCATTAATCTGGTAAGGCACATGGTAGTTTCGAAAATTCATAATTATTTATTTGGTTAACGGTTGCCCGTGCAATATAAGTGTATTTCAACAAAATGTATTTTATACACATTACAATGTGGGAAAGAAATGAAGTAAAAAAGGTAACCCTTGGGGAGGATATTTATTTTTGAGAATAAACAAATGAATATCGAACGCCGGATGCCGAATATAGAAGTGGAAATATACTTCATCATTCCCTGTTCAATATTCGGTGTTCGATATTTAATTTTTAGCGCTTTTTCACTTTGGGATCTTTCTTTTTTATAAAACTATCATCAAAGAAACACCTGATCCCCCTGTGGTTTCCACAACTTCCCTGTTCTTTGAGTGTAATCTTATTCCCCTCAAATTTGAAATCGATTATACAGGGATCGCCATTTTCGGTATACTGGGCACTGACCGCATCCTTCATTTTCATCTCACCTTTCAACTCACCAGTGCAACCACCATCGTTTTTTTCAAAATGAACAAAGAATGTATACATGTTTGGCTTCTTACTGTCGCGTAAGGAGATAAAATTCTTTTTGTCTTGTACATAATCGCCACTGTATTTATTCTTCCTGGGCAATGTATCGATCGGGTTGATGACATTTGATTTTTGTGGATCCTGATTCGAATCGTTGATTACTACCATAAAAATACCCACACTGTTATATACCCATCCCGTGCGGGAGAACAGTACCACGTTCTCTTTGCCCATCTTTTCTTTACTGATCAGGAAGGTTGGCTCCCGGTTAATGGAAAGTGCATGTGCATACTGTTTATCCATATCCGTACTGAGTAATTCTTTGGATGCGAGATAGGTATGTTTTTTATCAGTGGCGAAAACAGCGAGCCTGGTAATTTTTTTAGGGTTAGTGAAATTTATAAGCAGGTAATCCTCTTTTTCTTTTTCGATGATGCCCACAGGATGGATGACGAACTTTTTACCATTGCCTACTAGCTGGGTAAGAGAACTGTCGGGAAAGAATTGCAGGAGCGCTTTGAAACCGATGGTTACCGTATCGGCCACTTTGGTAATATTCGTATCGGCCACCACGAAAGGCAGATTGATCTTAGGAAAAACAGCCACCAAATCGTTTATTTTCAGGGGAACCTCGCCGGAAAGGTCTATCGGTTGCTGCTTACAACCTGCAAACACGAGCAGCAAAAGCAGGGACCACCAGTTCTTCATAAGCGATTATTTACATAAAAATAAGCCTTTCGCCCCAAGTGATAGATTCAGCTACTGTTTAATGGATTATTTTTTTTAGATTTGTCTAAAAATAATTTTAGAGCCATGAGTTTTTCTGTTACGGAAGAGAATTATATCAAGGCCATATTCCACCTGCAACAGGAGGATGGGACTGTATCCACGAACGAACTGGCTGCTGAATTGCATACCAAACCTGCCTCTGTTACCGATATGCTGAAAAAACTGAAGGCGAAGAAACTACTGACTTATGAACGCTATAAGGGCGTGCGGTTAAACACTGAAGGCAAGAAACTGGCGTTAGCTATTGTGCGCAAACACCGTCTTTGGGAATATTTCCTGGTAGATACCCTGCAGTTTGGCTGGGATGAGGTGCATGAAGTGGCAGAGGAGCTCGAACATGTGAGCAGTAAGAAACTGGTAGAAAAATTAGATGCGTTTCTGGGTTATCCAAAGTTCGACCCGCATGGTGATCCCATACCCGATAGCCATGGGAAGATGATGGTACAGCAGCAGATCAACCTGATTGATCTTACACTCAATAAAATGGCTGAGGTAAGCGGCGTAGGCAGTCAATCCACAGAATTGCTTGAACTGTTAAAGCACAAGAACATCGGTATAGGGACGAAATTAGAAGTGAAACGGAAATTCAGCTTTGATCATTCCATAGAAATCAAAATAAAGAACCAGAATGCCTTTACCATCAGCCAGCAACTGGCGCAGGCGCTGTTTGTAAAACTAGTGTAATATGTTGAAGCGGTCGCACAGCGATACCTCATTAAGCGAGGTCCACGAAACAGTAGATACAACGGCCCCAAGAAAAGGGTGGCGGAGAATACTGGCTTATCTTGGCCCGGCCTACCTGGTAAGCGTAGGCTATATGGATCCGGGCAACTGGGCAACCGACCTTCAGGGCGGCGCCAAATTCGGCTATCAGTTGATCTGGGTATTGCTGATGAGCAACCTTATGGCACTCTTACTGCAAAGCTTGAGTGCGAGGCTGGGAATAGTACGGAGAAGGGACCTGGCACAAGCCAACCGCGAAGCGTACCCACCACTGGTAAATTTTTGTTTATACATATTGGCAGAACTGGCTATTGCAGCCTGCGACCTGGCTGAAGTATTGGGTATGGCCATTGGTATCTACCTGTTAACCGGTCTGCCCCTGATATGGGGTACAGTGATCACCGTACTGGATACGTTTCTTTTCCTGTTGTTGCAACGATGGGGCATCCGTAAAATGGAGGCTTTTATCATTGCCCTGGTAATGATCATCGGTTGTTCTTTCCTGGTGGAAATAATACTCGCCAAACCGCAGTTGGGTGAAGTGATGAAAGGTTTTATTCCCACTGCATTGAACAATGAAGCCTTGTATATAGCAGTGGGTATCATAGGCGCAACGGTTATGCCGCATAACCTGTATCTACACTCAGCGCTGGTTCAGACAAGAAAGATAAGCAGTGAACCAAAGGATATCAAGCGCGCCATTAAATACAATCTTATCGACAGCACCATTGCCCTCAATGCCGCATTCTTTGTGAATGCGGCTATATTGATACTCGCAGCCAGTGTATTCTTTAGTTCCGGCAATACACAGGTGGCGCATATACAAGATGCACACCAGTTATTGGAGCCTTTGCTTGGCAGCAGGCTGGCGCCTATATTGTTTGCCATTGCATTGATTGCAGCAGGACAAAGTTCCACCCTCACCGGAACACTTGCCGGCCAGATTGTAATGGAAGGATATTTGCAATTGCG
>JBKJPR010000296.1:0-4256 GCA_046594275.1 Sediminibacterium sp. | reverse complement strand
GTGTATTCAATCTCATGGAAGAAGAAGCCATTCCCATCGCCAAATTGCAACGCTATTCAACAGAAAAAACCATTGAGAATAAATGGAAATTATTCAACAGGAAACCGGCAACGGGTAAAAAAGTAGCCGTTGTTGGCGCCGGCCCTGCAGGATTGAGTTGTGCACATCTATTGGCAAGAGAAGGTATTGATGTGACCATCTTTGAAAAAGAAAACAAAGGAGGCGGTTTAATGACCTATGGAATCGCCGCCTATAAAGTAACACCTGAGTTCTGCGAAGAAGAAGTAAACTATATTCTATCGATCGGTGGTATTGAAATAAAATATAACCAGGAGTTGGGGGAAAATATTTCATTGGCAGAACTGCAGAAAAATTATGATGCAGTTTATCTCGGGTTTGGCGTGGGCATCGCCCGGCAACTGGACATTACAGGTGAAGACCTGGACGGGGTGGTAGATGCGATCAGTTTTATTTATGATATCCGAACAAAAGGATATTCCGCTGTTCCGGTAGGTAATAAAGTAGCTGTAATCGGGATGGGTATGACCGCGATTGATGCCGCTACGCAGGCCAAACGTTTGGGTGCAAAAGAAGTAACGCTGGTATATAGAAGAACCCAGGAAGAAATGCCCTGTACAGAAGCAGAATTGAATATTGCCAAATTAGATGGTTGTGAAATCATCTGGCTGGCATCGCCAAAAGAAATCATTGGTGCAGATGGAAAAGTTAGGGAACTGATTTGCAGCCTCATGAAATTGGGCGAACCTGATGCCAGCGGGCGACGCTCACCTGTTGAAACAAATGAAACCATCACCTTATCGGTTGATATGGTGATCAAAGCTGCGGGACAAATTCCGTTTGAAGGATTGGTCTGTAGCAACCAACTTACTAATTCAAAAGGAAAAGTTTCTATTGATGATAGTTCCACTACCAATATCATGGCCGTTTTTGCGGGTGGCGATTGTGTGAATGGAGGAAAGGAAGTGGTTGATGCAGTACAAGGGGGGAAGGAAGGAGCAGCAGCTATCCTTACTTATATTTTTTTTCACGCAAAGACGCAAAGCTGATAAGACGCAAAGGGTAATGCTAACTGAAAATGAAATATCGAAGATTGTAGTTGATATATGTTTCAAAATACATAAACAGTATGGGCCTGGCTTGTTTGAGGTTGTTTACGAAGAAATTTTTTGTTACGAATGGGCTAAAACAGGAATAGCATTTGAACGACAGCAGCCAATACCGTTAATTCATGAAACAATAAAAATGGAAGCCGGCTTTCGCGCGGATGTGGTCATTGACAGGAAAGTAATTGTTGAATTAAAATCTATTGAAGCCTTAGCCGCTGTTCATTACAAACAAGTACAGACCTATCTGAAATTGACAGGTTGCAAACTGGGTATTTTAGTAAATTTCAATGTCAACCTTATTAAAGATGGCATTCACAGAATAGTAAACAAATTATAAAAAACTTTGCGCCTTCGCTCCTTTGCGTCTTTGCGTGAAATAAAACATATAGTATGGCAGATATCAGTGCAAATTTCCTCGGTATCAAATCACCCAACCCATTCTGGCTGGCGAGCGCCCCTCCTACTGATAAAAAAATAAATGTATTGCGTGCATTTGAAGCAGGCTGGGGTGGCGTGGTATGGAAAACATTGGGCAGCCAGGTAAAGAATGTGTCTTCCCGCTATTCAGCGGTGGATTTTAACGGCGCCCGGATAATGGGTTTTAATAATATTGAACTGATCAGCGACAGGCCGCTCCATATCAACCTGAAAGAGATCGAAGAATGCATCAGATTATTCCCCGACCGTGCGATGGTTGTTTCACTGATGGCAGATAATGACAAAGAAAGCTGGCATGACCTGATTAAAAAAGTGGAAGATACCGGCGCGCATGGATTTGAACTCAATTTCGGTTGCCCGCATGGTATGATAGAAAGAGGAATGGGCGCGGCAGTTGGCCAGGACCCGGAAATTGCCAGGATGGTGGTAGAATGGGTAATGGAAAAAGCAACTATTCCTGTTATTACCAAACTCACGCCCAATGTACATTCTCCAGTTCCAACCGGTAAGGCCTGTGTGGAAGCAGGCACCAGCGCTTTATCATTGATCAATACCATCCAGTCGGTAACAGGTATAAATCTTGATACACTTGTCCCCAATCCGAATGTAGCGGGCAAATCCGTATTTGGTGGCTATTGTGGCCCTGCGGTAAAACCGATCGCTTTGAAAATGCTTACCAATATCAGCCAGAATGAGATTACGAAAAAAGTTCCCATTTCAGGCATCGGTGGTATCAGTACCTGGAAAGATGCAGTTGAATTCATGCTCTTAGGCGCTTCCAATGTGCAGGTATGCACCGCTGTAATGAAACATGGCTTCCGCATTATCGAAGATATGTGCGAAGGACTGAATAACTGGATGGATGAAAAAGGGTTTCAAAGAATTGAGGATTTCATTGGCAAATCGGTAGACAATATCATCCATTGGGAGGACCTCGATATCAACTATCACCATATCGCTAAGATCAACCAGGATAAATGTATCCATTGCGGTCTCTGTTATATTGTTTGTGAAGACACTTCGCATCAATCCATCAACTTATCCTACGGAAACCCGTACAATACCTACACCGTGAAAGAAGAAGAATGTGTGGGCTGCAATCTCTGCCAGTTGATGTGTCCCGTTACTGATTGCATTACTATGGAGGAACAAAGGGTGGCGCCGGAATATGTGAACTGGAAGGATTACCAGCGTTTGGGATTACCATTGAATGATCATTAAACCTCTGGGTCTACTCTGCGTCTCAGCGCCTCCGCGGTTGGAAAAGGTAAGTAACCGCGGAGGCGCTGAGACGCAGAGAAAACCGTTGTGGAAAATGGTTTTAATTATTTTTATTTTATGAAAATGCAATTCTGGTCAGTCGGCAAACCACATGATGCTTACGCAAAGACAGGTATTGAAGAGTTTACCAAGCGTATCAATAATTATTTTACTGCCGACTGGCATATTATTGCGCCTCCAAAAAATGCAGGCAGTTTATCTGAAACAGAATTGAAAAAAGCCGAGGCAACTATCATCCTGCAGCAACTGCAAAAAGACGATTGGCTTATTCTATTGGATGAAAGGGGAAAACAAGCCAGTTCGCCCGAGCTGGCAAAATGGATACAGCAACGGGCCAATGCAAGTACCAAACGCGTTGTATTCCTGATTGGCGGAGCTTTTGGGGTGGATGAAGTGGTGGTGAAAAGAGCTGACCTTACCTGGAGCCTGTCAAAACTGGTTTTCCCGCATATGCTGGTAAGATTGATCCTGGCCGAGCAGGTTTACCGGGCCTGCACCATTCTCCGGAATGAAAAATACCATCACAACTAAGAAATATTTAAATTGCAGCATGATCACCATAACTCTCGTAATCCTGCTGCTAACCTGTGTTGTTTCTTTTACCGCTTTTTCTAATGATAAGATCACGGAGGACCTGATCTTTTATCCGCCGGCAATCACCAGCCGTAACCAGTGGTACCGTTTTATCACCTGTGGTTTTATTCATGCCGATTTCATGCACCTGGCCTTTAATATGTACACCTTCTACCTGTTTGGTGGCATGGTGGAAGATGCATTCACAGGCATTTTCGGGGGTATTGGTAAAACACTGTACACCATTCTCTATTTTGCCGCATTGGTGGTTTGCCTGCTGCCTACTTACCTGCAGCATAAAGACAATTATCATTACCGGAGCCTGGGTGCATCGGGCGCTGTTTCGGCAGTGATCTTTATCGGGATCGTTTTAAATCCAACCATGAAGCTGAGTATATTCCCTATTCCAATCGGTATCCCTGCTTTTATTTTCGGGCCGCTATATCTGCTCGTTTCAGCTTACCTCGCAAAAAAGGGGCATGGGAACATCAATCACTCCGCACATATCTGGGGAGCCCTGTTTGGAATCGTTTTCCTGGTCATTACCTGTCAGTTCCTGAGTACCTTCAGACCCGTAGAGAATTTTATAACGGAAGTGAGCGGCTATTTCAGGTAAGAGATATGGAGTGACTCCCGGGTGTTTTCGGTGAGTTTAAAACGGTCGTCTATCCGGTAACCGATTACCCAGAGGATCTTTTTATTGCTCTCCAGTACCCATACTTTTTCCTTATCAGTTTTAGATAATTTCTGATCAATCAAAAACCGGCTGATCTTTTTTTTCTTCTGCATGCCAAGCGGGTAGAAGTAATCACCTTGTTTCCATTTGCGCAGTAACAA
>JBKJPR010000222.1:0-5955 GCA_046594275.1 Sediminibacterium sp. | reverse complement strand
TTGTTGCCAAACTTCGGGTTGCCCGGGTTGATAGTCCAGGGCTTTACGGTAACTCTCATATGCATGTGCCAGATCACCGTTCCTTCGGTGTGCTTCAGCTATAGAGCGCCACTCATTGTAACTGATGATCCGGATTGTATCCTCGCTGAATTGCTTAGAGAAAGAACGGTAAACGCGTTCTGCATTTGCATATTCCCGGTGCTGCAATAAAAGGATATATTTTTTCAGCCATGTTTTTTCATCGCCAGCATAGTATTGAAGGTATTGGTCAATATATCCGATAGCCGAAAGGGTATCTTTTTGCTGCATACTGATATTAACCAGGTATTGACGCGCGTCTCCATTTTTTTTATCAAGCGCTATTGCCGATAGCAGGTATTTTTTTGCTGAATCCAGATTCCCGTTCAGCAGGTAAGCACGGCCCAACGTTACCTGTATGTCTGCATATTTTGGAGAAGCGATAAGCGCTCGCCTTAATAAAGTAATGGCCCTGGGATAATCCTTTCGCTCGCGGATATCGATTAAAGCCATTTTCAGCAATTCATCACCTGAAACAACAGGTTGGTTCTTTTTTTCTTTCACATAATAAAACAGTGAGACCAGCACCACAAGTGCTATTAGCAGTCCCAACCATTTAATTATTTTTTTCATTTCCGTTTATACAATAAATTAATTAACAACAGCTACCTCCACTTTTTCTGCCTCCGTAAATCCTTTTCGTTCCATATGTCCCCAATGGGATTTGACCTTGAAAAATTGATTTACATAACCCATAAGCGCAAAAATCATAACCAGTGGATGGTAAAGAACCGGTTCCAGAAAGGCCCACATACATAATCGTAAGACTTCCTTTAAACGGTAACGCCTCATCACCAACTGGTCCCAAACGATTGACATCAGCGTTATGAATATGGAAAAAGAGTATACAAACAATAACAGGATGATCGCAAAAGGCCAATTGATCATGTGTGAAGCGATCAGGTATATATAACAGATAACGCCAAGAAATTCAATCAGCGGGGCACAAAATTCAAAAATAAAATTGTAAGGAAGTACGACCATACCCAAAGTTTTATATTTAGGATTGAAAAGGAGTTTATAATAGTTTGAGAAAATCTGATACAGTCCTCTTCCCCATCTTATGCGCTGCCGTTTTAGTATTTTTAACGTAGACGGCCCTTCTGTCCAGCAAAGAGATTGTGGGATGTGTCGAATAGCATATGGTTGCTTTGTTTCGCACATGTATTTACTCATCCGCATCAGCATATCCATATCCTCACCGTATGAATTCGCATCATAGCCGCCGGTGTTGATTACAATTTCTTTATCAAACATACCCAACCCACCGGAAACATTGGGTATGCAGTTGATCAGGTTCCATCCCATTTTGCCCATTACAAAGGAACGGATATATTCTATTTCCTGGAAGACTGGCAGGATATCCCTGGGTACCCTTGCTTCAATTATTACACTGGAATCGAGAATGCATGAATTAACCATGCGGAGTGAAGCACCCGTGGCGATTACACGTTTCTCATCGTCAAGGAAAGGCTGTATCAGGCATACCAATGTGCCTTTATCGAGAATGCAATCCACATCTGTATTCAGGAAGTAAGGATAAGAAGAAGCATTAATGCCGCCATTAATGGCATCTGCTTTATTACCGCCATTAAGTTTGTCAATAACAAGAAGGTTGGAGAACGCAGTATTTTCTGATTTAAAAATGCGTTGTACAGTATTGCATTTAATAAAATAATGATAGGCGAATGGCACTTCTACGAGTGAAAACTCCTGTATTAGTTTTTCAAGCGTCTTATCGGTACTGCCATCATTCACAATGATAACCTCAAACAAAGGGTACTTCATGGTCAGTAATGACCGCACATTGGAGATGATGGTCATCTCTTCATTAAAAGCACCTGTTATAATAGAAATACCGGGCGATAAAGTAGAGTGTATAAGTAAATCTCCCTTCCTGATGCCGTTTTTGCGGATAGTTGAAAGGATAGATAGATAAGAAAAAAGCGTAAGTACTGAATAAATGGCATAAATAGCACAGCAATAAACGAAGACTACATTCTGATAAGATTCGAAAAAATGATCCAAAAAATATTTCATGAGGCATTAATTAAAGGATCAAGGGAATGACCCAATATACTTTGGTTCAATGGTACTTCACTATCCTTCATCTTATCAATAGTACTCTTTGACAAGGGGTATAATTTTATAATCGCATCTGAGGCATATTTTTTTATTTCAAAATCAGTAGAAGAAAAAAATTCATTTTCGAGGAAGCCAAGGTAACGCGCACTGCGTATTTTTCCTAAAGCTGTAAGCACTGTTAAACGGATATTGTGTGGTTGCTCCGGATAAATATCTATAAGGTATTTTGCAGCATCTTGCGCTTCAAGCTGGCCAAGTGCGGTAATGGCTTCTGCCCGCAAAAGCAGGTCTTGAGTTTGGATAAGCTCAATGATAAGAGGTATAGAAGACTGCTGCTTAAAATATACTGCGAGCCGCAGGCAGAGTGAAACTATTGTCGGCTCTTTATCAACAGATATTAGCCCTTCGAGTGAAGGAAGTGTAAAATTTTCTCTTTGCTGTAACAGCAGGAATATTTCAATTTCTTCCCACTGTGATATCGGTTCATTCAGTTCATGTAATACCTGCAGCGAATCGCCTTTCGCGAATTTCATCATCGATAACCTGGCATATTCACGTATGTAACTGTTCTTATCCTCTAACAATATCTGGAGATGGGCATGATCCACTTCAACATCCATTTCAAATAATTCCGAAAGTCCATTCACTTGTGTTTCCCATTTTTTTTTATATAAACGGGCAATAGCATCTTTATGGAGGGAAAGACGTAAATACATTTTCCGGATCCGTTCAGCGATTTTTCCGGAAAAATAGCTACGGTAACTAATCATCTCAGTTACAAGTATTTTTTTTACCTGGCTGTCTGATAACCCCAGTTTATAGAATTGCGTGATATCAAAATCTGTTTTAACCATATTAATCCCCTCTATGTTGGGTTCTAATACGATAGTTGACAACAACAACTCATTTACCTTGGCTGATATGAAAGCTATTTTTTTTTCTTGCCGCTTTAAAAAGGTTCTTAATATGGCAATATGAACCATTGCCAGTAAAATACCGACTGTGGCAATCAGAGCAATAATAAAACAGGCTTTTATAAAAAATGGAAGAGAATTCCAAAACTGTTGCCCCCCATACAAAAAGCTGGTTAAGCTATATATTTTAGGCAGCCACATTTCTTACATTTACGATAAGTTGTTTTATACCCGTTAATAAGGCAGAAACGTTCAAAGGTTTTTGCAAATAGGCATTTGCTCCAACCCTCAACCAACTTGCAATACTTTGTTCATTTGCTATACCAGAAACCACCATAACAGGTATATGACGGGTATCGGTATTTTGCCTGATGCGGTTTACCAGCTCAAGCCCATTAGTATACGGTATAAGCATATCTGTAATGATCAGATCGAATTGTTTGGCAGAAAGTTCCCCCGCAGCTTCTTTTCCGTCTTTCGCGGTAGAAACCTGGAAATTCTCTCTTTTAAGGATCGAAGATACAGTTGTGATGAACATTGGGTCATTGTCTATTAAAAGGATATGCTTCATAGTTATATTTAAATAATCAATCAATTGTTTCAAACGATTTGAACTGCTTTTCGAAAGATAATATATAAGGATTTTTCAGCGGTTACTGATAAACCATACTGCTGAATTGTGTAACAGTTTCCCCAAAATGGGCTAATCTGTTCACTTGGATATTGGAACAGGAACAAGCAATCAATATAATACCCCTCCTGTTGCTATGCTAAAATAAATTATCATGCCACTCATTAGGTATCCGCACTAAAATGGGAATGGTTTGATTTTTGTAAGTTTAGGGTAGTTTATTATACATATATTGGATTGTAGAAAGCAATTGATTAAAAAGTAATGAATCATTAAACAGATGAAGTTTTCCAGGATATACTTACCGGATTTGTAGGAGGTATTAATGAAAGTGGCCCAAATACAAATATAGAAATATGGTTTACCCGCCCAGCATGTTACAAAAAGCAGGGATCTGCCTGATCTTTGTGCTGGTATCCTGTACTAATATTCTGGCACCCACAATACCGGTAGTAAGAGGGCTGGCGGATAAGGGGGATGTAGGCGAATCAGCATATAACCTCCTGGCCTCCGCAAAATACAGGCGTATGGCAGTAGAGATACAGTTCGCACCGGGCATGAAACCGCAGGACCGGACCATCAATAATTTCCTCGCTTTTTTAAAAAAGCACCTTGATAAGCCCGGCGGGATCACTGTAACTTTAAAACAGGTGGGCACAATAAAAAAGCCAAAGATAACCATACAGGATGCGGATTCTTTTGCTGTTAAGAACAGGGTTCTCTATACGGAAGGGGATCTCATTGCGCTCTATGTTTATTTTGCTGACGCGATATCAGCTAAATCGTGGATAGGCGGCGCTGCCTTCAGGAACACCTCGCTCATCGTATTTGAAAAAACAATACAGGATAATTTGAAAGGATCCGGCACTGCCAGCCTTGTAAAAATGGAAACGGGCGTGCTGGAACATGAAACCGCACATTTACTGGGCCTGGTCAATAACGGAACACCCATGATAACTGCTCATGAAGATGCTTCAAACAAATTTCATTGCAGTAACCGTAACTGCCTGATGTACCATGCGATGGAAAGTACAGGCTTGCTGAATGCAGCAGGAAAAGCGGTTCCACTATTAGATTCGAACTGCATACGTGATCTGAAGGCCCAGCGTAACAAACATCGGTAGAATTAAAAATTATTGGGAGCCACGCATTTTTTCCAGTATTCCATTATTACTTTAATGGTTTCTTCAAAATCGATTATTGAATTCGGTTTGGTAAAAAATCCCTGTACAGATAAACTATAGGCGTCAACCACAGCAGCCTGAGAGGCAGCAGTGGAAAAAAACAAGTAGGGGATACACTTGATCTGCAATTGGGCATCTGTACGGATCTTATCTCTTAGCGCAAATCCATTGAGTTTAGGCATATTAATATCAGAAAGGATAAGAAAGGGTATTGTATCCGTCTTATTCAAAAAAATAAGCGCATCTTCTCCGTCTGTGAAAAAGATAATCTCGTTGGGATAATCCAGCTTTTTAAAGATCTCTTTTAGCAAATCCTGGTCGTCAGTATCATCTTCTATTACGATAACGGGTCCATTCCTGTTCATATATTAACTTAAGCATACAAGGTAGAATAAATTAACATCAAAATAAGGGGAGTGTAAAGCTTTAACACCTACCGTTCTGTTACTCCGGATAATGAATATTCCTGAAATCAGTAACTTGATTAGTGGGTATGAACCAGGCTTGGCGTACATTCAGGTACCGTAACAACCCAAAGCCTGTTAATTGTAAAACGCTGGATTTTTATGATGAACGCCTATGAAATAATGGTATTAGCAGAGTTAACCGTGTGGCAAAATAAAATGCTGCGCAGGCCTTCGCTTTTGAATGGTCTGTCGAAAATAATCCAGACAAAAATTAATACCTGGATACCCGAAAAAGTACATACTGCCATAACAGTAACTATTAAACAGATGATCCGCGCTGTTTTATTTGGGGCCAGTTACACGGTTTCAGAACCTTTGCAAGATGCCGGATTACAGGTACGGGAAGAAGCGGTTCAGAAAAAAATAGACCGGTACAGGAAAACAGCAGCGGTTGAAGGGGGAATAACCGGCGCGGGCGGCATACTGCTGGGCCTGGCTGATTTCCCGGTGCTGATCGGGCTTAAACTAAAACTGTTACTCGATATTGCCGCTTTGTATGGCTTTGATACAAATGATTATAAAGAACGGGTATACCTGTTGCATATTTTTGAACTGGCATTCTCAAGCCATTCCCACCGGAAGACCGTTTATCTGAA
>JBKJPR010000134.1:0-3687 GCA_046594275.1 Sediminibacterium sp. | reverse complement strand
CAATTCATTCGTTCGGCTAAAATGTTTGCAACCAAAAAAACCTTTGTCGGCGCTGAAAGGCGAGGGGTGGGCCGCTTTCAGCACATAGTGTTTGGTTTCATCGATCAATACCTGTTTTTCCTGCGCAAATTTCCCCCATAATAAAAAGACAACACCTTTTTTTTCTTCCGAAATCTTGCGGATAACCGCATCTGTAAAATCCATCCAGCCAATTTTTGCATGACTGGCAGGTTCATTGGAACGGACCGTTAATACAGCATTCAAAAGCAATACACCCTGTTGCGCCCATTTGGTGAGATTGCCGGTTTTAGGTATGGCCATGCCGATATCCTTATGCAGTTCTTTATAAATATTTGCCAGTGATGGCGGTGGCGGTACTCCATCTGGAACCGAAAAACTCAATCCATGTGCCTGGCCGGGGCCATGATAAGGATCCTGTCCCAATATCACCACTTTCACCTGGTCAAATGGCGTGGTATTGAAAGCATTAAAAATAAGCGAGCCGGGCGGGTACACAACAGCGCCGGTGGCTTTTTCTGTTTTTAAATGCGTAGCTACCTGCAGGAAATAGGGTTTGGTAAATTCATGCTTCAACACTTCTTTCCAGGCCGGCTCAATTTTTACATCCATAGCGTTGATTGAAATGTGTTTTATTTGGCACACGAATGTACACAAATCAGCGGGTGGAGTCAAGGTTAACCTGTCGCATCACAAGAGTATTAATCTTTTGCCGTTCTGCTATCGGATGATCGTTATACCACCGGCAATCGGCGGAAGCGCTGCATTTAATTTGATAACATAGTAATACGTAGCAACGGGAAGCGCTTTGCCATTTGATTTCCCGTCCCAGGGTTTGCTGTAACCGGCTGAATGAAATACAAGCTGGCCGGTCCGGTTATATATAGTAACGATGCATTCAGGATAGTACGAAAGTTGCGGAAGGTACCATTCATCATGTATGCCATCTCCATTGGGGGAAAACACATTTGGCGCAAGGATTAAAGGTTCCTTCATAATCACATGAACAGGCTCAGTGGTAGTACAATCTGGTTGTTTTGTTTGGGCAGCCTGGATAAAATAGGTCCCACTTTTATCAACAAATTCCGGTAACAGTAATTCAGTGCTGGCCAGCGTATCTTTCCAGTATGAGTAATTGAAAGCAAGCCCGTTTAAGGTAGATACGGTTTTGCTCAGATCAATGGTTGTTGGCCGATAGGCAGGTGCAGGATCCGTTACCCTGAATACAGGAAGCGGATAAACTGTTGCAGCTACCTTTTTTATATCCGTACATCCTACACTATTGCTTGCCTGGATATAATACGTGCCGGTTTTGGTGATGTATTTCGGCGATGGTACATAATTGATCTGCGAGAGATCCATATAATAAGAATATATTAAATTAGGAGTGCTTCCTGCAATGATCCTGTCGGCGGTAAGGTCAAGGCCTGTTGAGATGCAGGCGCTCACCGCATTCACTACTTTGAGGTCAAGCGGATGCGGTGAAAACTGGACCGTTGTGTAAACGGTATCTACACAACCCTGGTTTTCAAAGGGAATTACTTCCACAGCATATTTTGTGTTGACAGGAGGAATAGGGTCAAGGTGCAGGGTGTTATCCGTTCCCAGAACTTTAGAAAAATCAGCCGGAAACCATTTGTATCCGCCGAATCCGAAAGGCGCTATAAGTGTTAAGGACTTTGCATCGGTACAAAAAATATTTCCGGATACTGGTGATGCGCAGTTCTGATTCACATCAATATACGCATACCCAAAATGACCACCTTTTGTACAATCATTGGTGGTGAACTCGAGACGTATCGTCCTTCCCGCATAACCGGAAAGCTTGATGGTCACAGGCGTCCAGGGCTTATAAAAGATATCATCTTTTGCCGATAGAGGTGATTTCTTAAATCCCGGCAGGTTTGATGAAGCAGCATAAGAAAAAGAACTACATCCAATGTAGGTATCATTGTTCACATCAAACACATTAGCTATAAATTTGGGTTGCTGCCATTCGCTATGATCGGCCGGGTTTTGAAAAACCACAGCATAATTGTAAATGATGCTGTAATCGTTCTGATCCAGTGGAATAGTAAAGGTATAACTCACGCGCTCGGCCTCTTTACCGGTCATGTTATTTCCCAATTGAATAGAATAACCACTTCCATTCGGGCAAGTAACAGGAAAATCGCCATACATATCCAGCAGGGTTTGTGGGAAGGTATTTTGTAACAGTGAATGCCTTCCGTAAGAAGGCTGGGAGGGAACCAGCGAGATAGTGCCATTGTCGGAACTGATAGAACCCATACTGCATTCCCAGTTTTGAAAACTACCCAATTCAAAGCCAATATTTGCCGGGCAAACGCTTTGGCCGTTCAACTGAATCCTTATCAAAACAAGGAAAAAAATAAAAATTGATTTATGCATGCATCTGCCTTACTAAATATTGAATGTAACCATTCCCATTACAGCTTAAAGATAAATCAAATACCCCCCACAAATGCAGGATTGGGATGAATGGGGTGCTAGTCTTGTCCTGAAAAGCTTTGCAGATAGGCGTGTTCGCTGCAATAACAAACATCAGTCCCTGTGCAGTGGCCAAAGTAGCCCCGGAATAGGGACGGGGCCCAGCGGCCCTGAACGACCCAGGGTTATGCATACAGACCGTAACAAAGTAACTGTAAAGCTTCCCGCATTTTTAAATTCGCCAGTATAACAGTTTGGCGCTGTTCGCAACCTCTATTTACTTTCCTTGTCTTGATACAAAGAAAGTAACAAAGAAAAATAAAGCCCGCCTGACCGGACGGGCAGGGCAAACACGATCGCTCCGCGCGTTTTGCCGTGCCAACGCCACATTTGTGTCTAATAAATGAATAGTGCAAACGAATATTGTGTGCTTTTTTGAAAAACTATACCGATAGGCGGGCTCGCTAAAATAACAAACATCAGTCCCTGTGGAGGGGCCTCTTTGGGTACGGTGTCGGGCGAAGCCTCGACAGCACAAATCATGCGTAGCAGATTTGTGCAGTGGCCAAAGCAGCCCTGGAATAGGGACGAGGCCCAGCGGCCCTGAGCGACCCGGGGTTACGCATACAGACCGTAACAAAGTAACTGTAAAACTTCCCGCATTTTTAAATTCGTTAGTATAACATTTTGGCGCCAGGCGCGACCTCTATTCTTTTACCGAATAAATGTTATGCACCCGATGAATGAATCAAAATCAAGCGGTACATAAAAAAATAAAAGATGTGTTGTTTACTGTGTGTAGCAAGAACTATTGTAAACCATTGTAATAATCAATAAGGGTCATCCATCCTTTTTCTTCCGTATAGGACAGGTTCTTATCCTGTGCAAATTTCACCACCCGGGTCCATTTTGAAGACAATTCCTGTGTGGTTTTGAAATAGGTATCGAAGTTTTCCTTGTTCAGTTTTATTTCTAGAGGTTGACCGTTGTTATGCAATGGATTTTGAAGTGTATAAGAAGGAACAAATGCATTTGAATTATCCCTTTTAAAGACTTTGGTAAAGATCAGTTTGCCTTCAGCCAGGGTTGATGAAAAAGAAAGCGCCTCAGCCGTTTTACCGACTTTTGGTGGAGCTTCTTTTGCTGATTGTGCAGTCAGTAAACAAGAAGAGAATAACAGAAAGAATAGAATATAATGTCGTTTCATACAATTTACCGGTA
>JBKJPR010000098.1:0-3832 GCA_046594275.1 Sediminibacterium sp. | reverse complement strand
CCAAAACCATTCTCCATCTCCGGCACCCTCGGCATCACCTACGAAGGCTACGGCCTCAACGTAAAACCTACCGGTAGTAATATCTACACTCCCCGCCGCCCATGGAACCAGGTGCGTTTTAATTTCGCGCCCACTTTTCAATTTGGCAAAAGTTTTAGCCTGCCATTGAATTTTAATTTTGCTGCGTTGCCTACCAATTTCGCAGGGCCGTATAGTGGTTTTGGGTCAGGTGTTTCCCATCAAAGTTTTGGGCAATGGCTCACCAATCCTATGAATAATTTCAGTATCAATCCTACATTCAAATCAACAGAAATCCTGCTGGGTACACAATACATAAAGTACAGCGATCTGAGTACCGGGGATATCGGCATTTTTGGCGTGGGGTTTAACCTTCATCCGGGCAAGTTTATCCTTAAATTTTTTACCGGCACTTCGCAGCAGGGAATAAACTATATAGCCACACCACTGCCGGGCCTTACAGGTGCTTTTAAAAGAAACCACTACATGTTCCAAATAGGGGCAGAAGTAGAAGGCAGCCATAAAGCAGCTTTTACTTTCTCTAAAGGAAAAGATATCATCAATTCCATTACCTCTTTCCCACTAACTGTAAAACCCCAGGAAGGGTTTAATATGAGCCTGACCGTTAATAAATACTTTCCAAAAGGCTGGTTCATTAACACGGAAGCCGCACATAGTTATTTTACGCAGGATCTGACCCAGCCATTCGTACCCGGGGGTGATTTTTCATTCAAACCCTTTATCACGGCAAGGGTATCCACCACGCACGACTTCGCAGGCCAATTGAGTGTTGGCAAAAAATCGCCGGACTTTGACATCAGTTATGCTACCAAATACATTGGCGCTGGTTACCAGACAACCGGCTTTCCGTATATGCAGCCCGATCATTGGGATAATACCATCAATACGCGTTTCAATGCCTGGAAAAATAAAATGAATGTTACTGCCAGTGTAGGACAACGTGTTAACAATCTCAGCAGTACCTCATTGAGGGCCAGCCAGTTTTTGGGTAACCTTAACTGGTTCACGCAATTCAGCGACCGGTTAAGTTTAAATATTAACTACAATAATTTTGGTTTTGAAACAGCCAGCGGTTCAAATCCCTTCGGCATTAAAAATGTAAGTAACGATTTAGGGATAAGTCCAACCTATACCTGGACTACCGCCAAAATGATCCAGCTTTTAACCCTCAGTTATAATTACAGCAAATACGATGAAAGGGATGTAAACACCGGCATCACAACCAGTAATAACACACATACGGCATTATTTACCTATGTACCTGTTTATTTTAATAAAGACCTGACACCTGACTTTAGTGTCCTCTACTTTACCAATACCATGCCTGCGTTCAGGAATACATTTGTTACCATAAGCAGCGGCCTGGGCATGCCGGTGGCTAAAAAGAAAATACAGTTACGGGGACAACTTCAATATACCATTGGTAAACTCAATACATTTACAGCCAACAATAATTTTATTGCTTCCTGCAATATTGACTGGAAACTAAGTAAAAAATTAAGCTGGAACAGCTTCCTGTCCACTAACTATTTTAAGTATGGTAATGAATTAGGCTCAATACCCTTAATAGGCGCCAATTACCTGGAAAGTTCAGTCAGAACGGGTTTGCAGTACAAATTTTAAAGATAACCGGTAATACACTCATTAGTGCATTGCCTGAAAAAATATAACACATGAAAAAATATATTTGCCTTCACGTTTTTTTGATATTGGCTCTTACAGCGAATACACAGGTAAACACTACCCTGAATATACAATCTGCCCCAACACCCGTATTAAGTGAATGGGCAGGGAAAAATGCTATTGTAACTTTTATTGTAACCAAAACAGATTCCTTACCCCAACAGGCCATTTTTAAAACCGAAATAAAACTGATCGACGGTACGGTTATTGGCGTTACAGATATTACAAAAGCCACACCAGTATTACTTTCTAGAGGAACCAGGGTTTATTTCAGTAAAGATGTTATGCCGCTGGAAATCATGATTTTTGCCGGTAAATACAAAACAACCTTAGACCGGACAGGAAAACTACCCGCAGATAATTACCAATATTGTGTGCAGTTAATCGGCCCTGCCACTTTTCAACCTTTGGCTTCCGCCAAATGCAAAAACTTTATGCTTGCCGCCTTACAATTACCAGTTTTGGTAATGCCAGCCAATAATGCTTTTCTAAACAAACTGACAGCACAAACGGCCATTACTTTCCGCTGGACACCTTTAATACCCAGATCACAAATCCCCCCTATTTACCGGCTTCAGGTATTTGAAGTTTTAGCTAACCAACAACCGGTGCAGGCATTACGCAGCAACCAACCTTTGCTGGATGTATCTGTAAAAGCAATCACCCAGTATATATGGCAACCCCGTTTGGCTTTTAACGCAACCGATTCCCTACCGGTTACATTCATTTGGACACTTCAAACATTAGATGATAGCGGGTTGCCCGTTGTACAAACAGATGGTAACGGGGAAAGCAGGAGTGAGCCTTTTATATTCAGTATAAAAAAATTGTATCCATAACTATCTATGGAGTTTCCCTTCTGAAATTTAAATGGTACTTCTCTGTTATAGAAGTTCTCCGTAGAATATCAATATGCCACCCTGTTTATTCACAGCAGTTTCTTGCCACAAACTTAGCTCCGGTTCCCTACCTTTGCGTTTCGAAACACTCAGGTATGAACGAAAAATTTGTAACCCGTATCAGCGAAGAACTGAAAGAAATTGAAACAGCCGGCCTCTTTAAAAAGGAACGTATCATCACCAGCGCACAGGGCCCGGAAATAACGGTTAACGGGAAACAGGTACTGAATTTTTGCGCCAATAATTACCTTGGGCTTTCCTCGCATCCCAAAGTGATAGAGGCGGCTCATAAAGCCATCGATACGCATGGATATGGCATGAGCAGTGTACGCTTCATCTGCGGTACGCAGGATATCCATAAAGAACTGGAACAAAAGCTCGCTACATTTCTGGGAACAGAAGATACCATTTTGTACGCAGCAGCATTTGATGCCAACGGCGGGGTATTTGAACCCTTATTCAGCGAACAGGATGCCATAATCAGCGACGCTTTAAACCATGCATCGATTATTGATGGCGTTCGTTTATGTAAAGCACAACGTTTCCGGTATGAACATAATAACATGCAGGATCTGGAAGAAAAACTGAAAGAAACCGGCGGCCTCCGCAGCCGCATTATCGTAACAGATGGTTCCTTCAGCATGGATGGGACTATTGCTCAATTAGATAAGATCTGCGATCTCGCCGACAAGTATGATGCGATTGTGATGATAGATGAATGTCATTCATCAGGCTTTCTCGGTAAGACAGGCCGCGGTACCCATGAATACCGAAACGTAATGGGAAGGATAGATATCATCACAGGTACATTGGGTAAAGCATTAGGCGGAGCCAGCGGCGGTTTTACCTCCGGCAGGAAAGAGATCATTGAAATACTCCGGCAGCGCAGTCGGCCTTATCTATTTTCCAATACGGTGGCGCCCAGTATTGTAGGCGCTTCTATTGCGGTACTGGATATGTTGACAGAAACCACTGAATTGCGCGATAAACTGGAATACAACACCCAATACTTCCGCTCAAAAATGACCGAAGCAGGATTTGAGATCAAACCCGGCGATCATCCCATCGTACCCATCATGTTGTATGAGGCATCGGTAGCACAGACTTTCGCCGCAAAACTCCTGGAAGAAGGGGTATATGTAATCGGGTTCTTTTTTCCTGTGGTAGCAAAGGGTTTGGCAAGGATCAGGGTACAGTTGAGTGCGGCGCAT
>JBKJPR010000417.1:0-2651 GCA_046594275.1 Sediminibacterium sp. | reverse complement strand
GTGCGGAATCTGGGTATTGTTTTCCCCCACGTAAAAGCCACCATAGATACAATGGCCGAGATGCTCGGCAAAATGTCCGTAAATATTCTTATTAATAATGTCCTTGCCTTTGTCGGCCTGCAGTACTATCGTGTTTTGAGATTGTGCATACAAAGCAATGCATACACTTGCAATCAGAAATATCTTTTTCATATGATGTTAGTTTTGGTAATGGGATGCAGTATTTTATTCATAAACTGTCATGGTTTTAATGTTTCCATCCAGATTATTGTTCAGTTCTGTAACTTTTACATTGCGTAAATGTGTTTTACCGGAAAGCTGCGTATTCCCTTCGTATCAATGATACGCACTTCCTTCCGTGTTTCAATAAATCACAAAAAACTGCTGGGTCATGTTGGTAATACATCATACCCACAGATCAAAGTGAATATAGAGTTAAACATAACAATACCGTACAATGCAACCGGCCCGGTTACCCTAATTATGGAATTTGGTTTTGTATTACCTCCCGGTATCGCCCGCCCCGCGGCATCAACCGCCACTTCATTTCACAAAGTAGAAACGCCGCTTGGTGATTGTGATATTGCTTTCCGCCAGCACGCCGGTGGCCATACGCCTGGCCCTAATTGACCAATATTCCTTTCATGCGCAGACCGTTACTTCGGCGCCAAACATGGATGCTGGGTTCACTTGTGAAATAAATAAGCCAATTCTGCCATTTTTTTGCTAAATAGTGAACAATTTTGACAGTCCCACAGGCCATCTGTTTTTCATTTGGCCCCACGGATAAATACTTATCAGATGATTACATTATAAAAAGCACTACATGTTATTATTAGGTATAGATGTGGGCACGTCGTCTATTAAAGTTTCTGTTGTCAATGCTGCTTCGCAGCAATGTATTGCATCGGCTCAATACCCTGAAACCGAATCGGGTATCACGGCTTTACAACCCGGTTGGGCCGAGCAATCACCTGAAATGTGGTGGTTGCATGTACAGCAAGCCATTCTGAAAGTCAATGCCACTAAAAAATATGATCCCAAAGATATTGGCGCCATCGGTATCGGTTACCAGATGCATGGTTTGGTATTGATTGATAAACACCAGAGAGTACTTCGAGACAGTATCATCTGGTGCGACAGCCGCGCTGTAGCGACCGGCAATAAAGCGTTTAAAGAGATCGGGGAGAAAAAATGTTTATCATGTCTTCTGAATTCTCCCGGCAATTTTACTGCTTCTAAATTGGCATGGGTAAAAGAGAATGAACCGGAGATATATGAACAGGTAGACAAAATATTATTGCCCGGAGATTTTATCGCAATGAAATTGAGCGGGGAAGTAACCACCACCATTTCCGCTTTGTCGGAAGGTATTTTCTGGGATTTTGCCAAACATGAACTTTCGGAAGATGTGTTCAGTTATTATGGCCTGGATACCTCTTTCATTCCACCGGTAAAAAAAGTGTTTGAAACACATGGCCTGTTAAAAGAAGAGGTAGCCGTTGTATTGTCGCTCAAAGCCCGGATTCCGGTTTGTTATAAAGCTGGCGACCAGTTGAATAATGCTTTATCGTTAAACGTATTACAACCTGGTGAAATAGCCGCTACAGCAGGCACTTCCGGTGTGATCTACAGTGTAAGTGATACCCTGGCTTTTGATGCACAATCCAGGGTAAACACATTTGCGCATGTGAATCATACGGAACAGCAAAAACGGTTAGGTGTGCTGCTTTGTATTAACGGCACCGGCATCATGAATAGCTGGATACGGAACATGACAGGGGCGAATCTTAGCTATTCGCAAATGAATGATGCGGCAAGGCAGGTGAATCCGGGGAGCGATGGCTTATACATACTTCCATTCGGCAATGGCGCAGAAAGAATGTTGAATAATCAGATCGTTCAGGCACATATTCATAACATCGACCTTACTAAACATGGCGCTGCACATATTTTCAGGGCAGCACAGGAGGGCATATCTTTTGCCTTCAGGTATGGCCTTGATATTATGCGGGAGAATGGATTGGAACCAAAAATCATCCGCGCAGGAAAGGCGAATCTATTCCTGAGTAATGTATTTACGGAATCCTTTGTAAATGCAACCAATGTGCCGGTGGAATTGTATGCATGTGATGGAAGCGTGGGAGCGGCTATAGGAGCCGGGCTGGGGGCAGGCATCTATACAAACGAAAAAGAAGCGTTTCTGAATATGAAGCGTTTACAATGTATAGAACCCGTAAAAGCTTTAGCTTACAATGCTTTGTATGCAGAATGGAAAAATTTATTACAACAAAGAACAGGACTAGTATAATTATTCAACATTTAAAACGTACAAAAAAATGAAAGTTGTAACAGGAGACAAGACATTTTTTAAAGAGGTGGACCAGGTCAAATTTGAAGGAATAGAAACCGATAACCCGTTAGCATTCCGTTGGTATGACGAAACAAGAATAGTAGCAGGTAAACCTATGAAAGAGTGGTTGCGTTTTGCATGCGCCTACTGGCATTCATTTGTAGGTAATGGCGGTGATCCATTCGGTGAGCCAACACATATCTATCCCTGGAATGCGAAAACAGATGCAGTGGCAAAGGCAAAAGATAAAATGGATGCAGCTTTTGAATTCATCACTAAAATGAATATACCGTACTAC
>JBKJPR010000405.1:0-3706 GCA_046594275.1 Sediminibacterium sp. | reverse complement strand
CCTTCCATAAGAGGCGCCTATAACACTACGAACTTTACCACCAATGGCTATTTTGTTTTCAGGCCTGATATCGTGTATGAAACCAATGATCCCGGCATGAGCGCCGTTAATTGCGTGATACCGGCTGTAAAAGAAGTATTGAAAACAGGTATGATCGATAAAGAAAAAGTAGGATTGATGGGTCATAGCTGGGGGGCTTACCAAACTTCATTCATCATAACCCAAACAGATATCTTCAAAGCCGCCAGCGCTGGTGCACCCTTAACGGACTTGATCAGCATGTCACTTTCCATTTACTGGAACAGTGGTACGCCGGACCAGAAGATTTTTGAAACCAGTCAGGGAAGATTTGACGGCCCATGGTATGAAAGAACGGAGGCGCATATCAGGAACTCACCCATGTTCAATGCTGCAAAGATCAAAGCGCCGTTACTGGTAGCTTTTGGAGATAAAGATGGAGCAGTTGACTGGCACCAGGGTATTGAAATGTATGGCACCATGCGCAGGATGGAGAAACCACATGTGATGCTGGTATATGCCGACGAGAATCACGGCCTCGCCAAAAAAGAGAACCAGATAGATTACCAGAAACGGCAAAAAGAATGGTTTGATCATTACCTGCTAGGCAAGCCTGCTGAGAAATGGATCACCGATGGTATAAGTTATGTAGATAAGATGAAAGAAAGGGATAAGCTAAACCCGCCCCCAACGCAAACCCCCAACCCTTAACGGGGAGTAAGAGAACTGGTGATGTTGGTGATAACACCAACATCGGCGAAACCCTTAATGGGGAGTAAGAAAGCAGGTGATTGTATAAGAACAAGTGATGTTAGTAATAATACCAACATTGGTGAAATAGCATCAGGTGATGTTGGTTATAACACCAACATCGGCGAAACATCGGCGAAACATCTCTCATTTATAAAAAGTAAATCAGTATGACTCCCATCAAAACAGCGGTCCTTTCTTTCGGTTTGTCAGGAAGGGCTTTCCATGCTCCGTTTATAGACCTGCATAACGGTTTTGAATTGTATGGTATGTGGGAGAGAACGAAATCTGAATCCTCCGGCGTTTACCCAGGTATCCGGATATTCCGTTCATTAGAAGAAATACTCGCAGATGATACCATCGAACTGGTAGTAGTGAATACCCCTACCGCAACCCATTTCGACTACACAAAAAAGGTATTGGAATCAGGTAAACATGCGGTAGTTGAAAAAGCATTCACCACCACTACCGAAGAAGCCATTGCCTTACAGGAACTGGCTGAAAAGAAAAACAAGCTATTATCCGTTTTCCAGAACCGTCGCTGGGACAGTGATTTTAAAACGGTGAAAAAAATAGTGGATGAAGGCTGGCTGGGTGAGATCGTCGAAGCAGAAATTCATTTCGACCGTTTTAAAGAAGAACTCAGCCCGAAACCACATAAAGAAATTCCCGGCCCAGGTGCAGGCATACTCAACGACCTGAGTCCGCACCTGATAGATCAGGCATTGCTTTTGTTTGGCATGCCGCAATCTGTATTTGCGGACCTCCGCATGACACGCCCCAGCACTCAGGTGGATGATTATTTTGAGATACTGTTATTCTATCCCGGGTTGCGTGTGCGGTTGAAATCAAGTTACCAGGTAAGAGAACCCCTCCCCGCTTATAGTATGTATGGCCGGAAAGGCACTTTCCTGAAGAGCCGTGCCGATGTACAGGAAATAAACCTGATGTTGAACAGGAAACCGAACCTGACTGACTGGGGCACTGAACCCGAAACAGAACAGGGATTACTGCATACGGAAAAAGACGGAAAGATCATTCGGGAAAAGATACCTACCCTGCCGGGAAATTATTATGACTACTATGATGGCGTTTATAACGCCATCCGAAATCACCAACCTATGCCTGTTACAGCATCTGATGGCATACGTGTGATGCAGATCATTGATGCAGCTTTCAAAAGCAATAAGGAAGGGAAAGTGATTAATTTATAAAACTTTCCAAAAGTTACAGGTACAAACTTCTTTAATAGCTTAACAGATGCATCCTTATATTATCCCGATCGCCAAAATATTCAAAGAGAAGGCAGATCCTTTTAAAGCATCAGGCGCCAAAGCATACCTGCTTCACCAGTTCGAATTTCATGGATTGATGACACCTGAAAGAAGGCTGCTGTGCAAGGCGCACTATCAGCAATACCCGGTTGCAGACCTTCATGAACTGGAAGCAATTACAAAAGAATGTTTCAGTTTACCACACCGAGAATACCAGTATTTTGCAGTGGAACTGTTTGCCTATCACAAGAAATTATGGAAACCTTCTTCCATTAAACTAATGGAATATTGCCTTGTAACCAAAAGCTGGTGGGACAGTGTGGATCATATTGTCAGTCACTGGTTGGGGCCTTATTTCAAATTATTCCCCGAAAAGATGTTCCCGGTTACCACAAAATGGAATTTGTCGGATAACAGGTGGCTGCAACGCTGCAGCATTATTTTCCAAAATGCCTATAAAAAAGATACAGATACTACTCTTCTCTCAAAATACATTTTGCATTGTGCGGATTCAAAAGAATTCTTTGTTCAGAAGGCGATTGGCTGGGCATTGCGCGAATATTCCAAAACGGATGCAAAATGGGTAAAGAATTTTGTGAAGAAAAATAAACTGGCGCCATTAAGTGCAAGAGAAGCGCTAAAGAGAATCAATGGCTGATTTCATGGCTTTTAAATCTTTAAAATAATTGCAGGAATGCCAGCCTATGAAAAATACCTGGCAGATTGCCAGGTATTTAATATGAATTTGTAACTTCTAATTTCGTATCTGTTATTACATTTTCTTCGCATCTTCCAGGAACTGCGCCAAACCGATATCTGTTAAAGGATGTTTCAATAATCCAAGTATAGAACTCAACGGGCAGGTACATACATCAGCGCCCAGTTCAGCGGCTTTGATGATGTGTAAAGCATTGCGTATGGAGGCCGCTAATATTTCTGTTTTATAACCCTGTATATCGTAGATATGCCGCATCTGGCCAATCAGCGCCATGCCATCCCAGCCACTGTCATCAATACGGCCGATAAAAGGAGATACATAAGAAGCGCCCGCCCTGGCAGCCAGTATAGCCTGCCCGGCAGAAAAAACCAATGTACAATTGGTACGGATGCCATTATCAGTGAACCATTTGATGGCTTTGATACCGTCTTTAATCATGGGCACTTTCACCACGATATTTGGGTGAATAGCAGCTAATTTTTTCCCTTCTTCCACGATGGTAGCAAAATCAGTTGATAATACTTCTGCACTGATATCTCCATCTACCATTTCACAGATGGCCTTATAGTGTTGCGCAATGGCTTCCTCTCCTTTAATGCCTTCCTTGGCCATTAAGGTGGGATTGGTGGTAACACCATCGAGAATGCCTAATTCATTGGCTTCTTTAATTTGAGCGAGATTGCCCGTATCAATAAAAAATTTCATACCCCTTAGTCCCCTGAAGGGGAAATTTAGTGAAGAAAAGCCCTCGCAACTCCCCACTTCAGAGGGCCGGGGGAAAAAAAATGGCAGGCTACTCACATCGCACCGCTACAACCGCCTATCCTTGCTACATTCCTGTCCTGGGGAGGTTCAGCAGGAGCTGGCCGTATGAGACCTGCCGGGGCAAAAGTAAGGGTTGAACGGATATTTTCCTGATTTTTTTACACAGGTTTTTTTGGAAGGT
>JBKJPR010000242.1:0-8516 GCA_046594275.1 Sediminibacterium sp. | reverse complement strand
GGTTCGAGTACGGGAAATATAATACGGCCCATCTGCGGGAGAATGGTAAATCCATCTATATAATCAAATACACCATCCGGTTGCGGATCATTGCGGTTATTGAGCCGGTCGAGATTTAGAATACGCAACAGTGATTTTCCATCTACGGAAGGAGAACTTTCCGGTAAATATCTTTTCAATCCACCGCTGGGTTCTTCGTATAAAACATTCAGCTTAAAATCTTCCCGCTGTATTCCGCCAAACAGGTCCAGTGAATACACGTTTTTCATCATCCATCCCCAGGTTGGTAATTCTGTCCGTTGCGAAGTGGCTTTTAATAATTTCAGAAACAATATTTTTTGTACTCCTCTTGATGAATCAAGGGCCACATCCTGTGAAAATTCGCCTATCTGGTATACTCTTCCGTTATAGGTGTATTGATAGGCTACAGCCAATACCTCATCGGATTGTAACTGTACATTTATAGAAACAAATCCAACCTGCGGGTTGAAATAATATTCAGATGGATTGAGTTTACGCGCAAAGGTTTTCTCATAATCGTCAACCGGCCTCAATCCTTTGGATAAAAGCAGACTGTTGATCGCTGCAGGGTTTCGTGCAGAAGGATTACTTACTAATGACGAATACAAGTCATTTGCACCATTAGCCGGCAATGGGTTCGTTGTGAGCGACCTAACTGCCGGGTTATATGGTTTAGGTTCTGCGAGGTCCATCAAACCCACAATATCCCTTGCATCGGTAGTAGCGCCGGTTCGGTTGGTTACCCATACTTCCATACGCTGTATCTGCACCTGCGAATTCACGATGGGCAGGTTCGACATGGTCTTATTGTAATTGTTCCGGAAGTATTGGCCTAATAAAAAGTGACGGTTTTCTTCATAATCATCCAGCTTTTTTGAAAAGTTCTGGGTGGAAGCGCCGCCCTGCAGGGCAACAGATTGCCTGGTAGATTTCTGGTTGGCCAATGCCGCTGTAACAAACAATTTACCAAACTGCAATTGTGTTTTTATACCAAATAAATTCTGGGCGCTGGGTATCAATGTACTTCTCGACTGGAAGGAAATATTCCCTGCTTCGAGGCTTTTGATGATCTCGTCATCCATGCCTTTATAATCAAGTTTGAGTTGGTTATCAAATCCAAGATTAGAAAGGGTACTGTAATTGATGGGAAATTTCAGTTTTTCACCAATACTGGCATTCACATTCAGCTTGGCATTCATATCAAAATCAAACCCGCCGTTTTTACGGGCACGTTCTGGTAAGGTTGGGTTCTTAATATTCTGTCCCTGGTAACCCGCCATAATATTCACTTCCCCTGTTGGGCGTATGTCTACTTTTAATCCACTCCCGGTGATTCCAAATATCCGGTCGAACAATTTATCATATACCCGCATCCGGGGTCTCGGGGCTTTTAGATTAAGGGTAGTGAGTGCATCCGCTCTTTTTTTGAAGTAATCTGCTTCTGATTGCTGCCCGCGGATTTTCCAGAATTCATCATAGGTGAGGAAAGTAGGTTTCCGGTAATACCTGTTCCCTATTTTCTCAATAATATAGTATTGCTGGGTTTTAGGATCGTATTCAATATTGCGTTTGATTAAACTGGTATCCCGCAGGTCAAAGGGATTCCTGCTCTGGTTAGACAAAGGATCCCCCCTCCTGTCGCTGATGGGATAGCGCACGGTATCTTTCTGCTGTGCAAAGGCATGCATGCCCGATAACAACAGGATAGTGATATTTACTAAATAGCAAACTGGCTTCAAACGGTTACGCTTGGTTAGGTAGAGATAGATGCGATAGTTAAGATGCTTAGTTAAGTAGAAATGGAACGATAGCTTATAGGTTTTTGAGTGCTTGTTTAATAATTTCTTCCAGTGTGGTATTGCCTGTTGCTGCCGCCATGGTTTTTTTAACCGCCTGTTCCGCCATGGGTCTGCCGATACCCAGCGCGATCAGTGCATTCACTGCGTCACCATCTACTGTTTGCGCGCTGCCGGTATGGAAGGACGAATCTAAGGACTGTTTGCTTAATTTATCCCGTAATTCAACGATCAGCCGCTCGGCGGACTTTTTACCTATTCCTTTGATCCCTTCCAGTTGCCTTGTGTTGCCCTGCACAATGGCCCGGGCAATTTCATCCGGACGCATTCCAGACAGCATCATCCTCGCCGTTGCTGCACCCACACCAGATACGCTGATGAGCTGCAGGAAGATTTCTTTTTCTGCCAATTCGGCAAAGCCGAATAAGGTTTGTGCATTTTCTGTTATATGCAGGTAGGTAAAGAGCTGACCGCTGTCCTTATTACTGATAGCAGAATAGGTATTCAGGCTGATCTGAAGATCATATCCCACACCATTTACATCCACCACTACTCTGGCAGGAGTTTTTACTGCAAACTGTCCTCTAACAAAAGCGATCATACCGGTTTCAAAAATAGTCTTTAAAAAAATACGAATTACACGTATCTTTGATAAAAATTCATACGTATGTCTACGAAACTGACATTATCTATTGATGAATCAGTGATCAAAGATGCAAAAGAATATGCCCACAAAACCGGCAGAAGCGTTTCGCAGTTAGTCGAATCGTACCTTAAAGCTATAACCAGCCCCACCAAAAAGAAAAAATCAAAATTGCCACCTCATTTAAAAAGATGGCATGGCGCTTTTAAAACAGAGGATAACCGTGATTACAAAGAAATTGTATCCGAAGCCATCTGGGAGAAGTACAACCCATGATAAAAATTTTTTTAGATACCAACGTATTGTTTGATTTCTTTGCCGAGCGCAAGCCCTTTGATAGGGAGGCAGAAGAGATTATGGAACTTGCCTATGAAAAACAAGTGCTGTTATTTTGTTCTGCTATCAGTTATACAACTATTTTTTATCTCTTATCAAGACTAAGCGGTAAACAAAAAGCATTCATGGCAATTAAAGACATGAGGGAACTGATCAACACCGTATTAGTGGACAGCCAGATCATTGATAAAGCATTGGAAAACGGCAACCCGGATTTCGAAGACGGGATCCAATTGGAGTGTGCAACAAGTGTACTAAATCTGCATGCGTTGGTAACACGCAACCCCAAACATTTTAAGAATAAACAACTATTAATACAAACACCTAAAGAATTTTTAGACGCATTTAATCAAACAATTCATGAGTAAGATTACAGCAGCCATCACAGCCGTAGGCGGATATGTACCTGAAACAAAGCTCACAAATTTTGACCTGGAGAAAATGGTGGATACCAACGATGAATGGATCCGCACACGCACCGGTATTGAAGAAAGAAGGATACTGAAAGAACCCGGAAAAGGCAGCAGCGATATGGCCATTCCCGCAGTGCAGGAGATCCTGCGTAAAAAGAACCTTGACCCCAAAGAAATTGACTGCCTGATCTGCGCCACCGTTACACCCGATATGGTCTTCCCGGCTACCGCCAATATTATCTGCGATGCCATTGGCGCTACCAATGCCTGGGGTTACGATATGAGCGCCGCCTGCAGTGGCTTCTTATATGCGCTTACCACCGGCGCCATGTATATAGAAAGCGGCCGTTATAAAAAAGTTGTGGTAGTGGGCGTTGATAAGATGAGCGCGATTGTAGACTATACAGACCGGGCCACCTGCATCATTTTTGGCGATGGCGCCGGGGCATTATTACTCGAACCTTCTACCGACGGCAACGGCGTTCTCGACAGCATATTACGTAGCGACGGCAGCGGCCGTAAATATTTACACATGAAAGCAGGCGGCTCGGTAAAACCCGCAACGGTAGAAACCGTGCTGGCCAAAGAACATTATGCTTACCAGGAAGGACAACCCGTTTTCAAATTTGCCGTAAAAGGCATGGCCGATGTAAGCGCCGAACTACTCGAACGGAACAATTTAACCGGCGATGATATTGCCTGGCTGGTACCACACCAGGCCAACCTCCGTATCATTGATGCCACAGCCAACCGGATGGGTTTAGCAAAGGAAAAAGTAATGATCAATATCCAGAAATACGGGAACACTACTGCGGCAACCATACCGCTTTGTTTGTGGGATTGGGAAAGTCGGTTAAAAAAAGGGGATAACTTAGTTCTGGCAGCGTTCGGAGGTGGATTTACCTGGGGGGCCACCTGGATCAAGTGGGCGTACTGACCTACCCCAAATAAAAATCAACCTTCGGTTTGATTTTTATTTGTCCCCTCCTGGGAGGAGGCGAGGCATTTGATTCCTTTTTAATTTTCTGCTAACGAATTTTAATTTCCCATCCTCCCAGGAGGGGACGTTTTTTGATCACGTATGTGATCAAAAAACGGGAGTGGTAATTAGCTTCTACTAAACACAATATAATCCGTCTGCGGAATCTTGTCAACCCCCACCAGCCTTAACATGGTTACGAGTTGCCCGCGATGGTAGGTGCCATGATTGAAGAGGTGCAACAGTATTTCTTTCACCGGTTGCCGGAAAGGGTCTCCATTCATATTCCGGTAGTCCAGTTGCTTTTCGAGGTCGGCTTCAGCGGCCGTATTCAGCCATTCTACCCAGTGTTTGTTCTGACCCAGTAAGCCATTGGCCACATCGTTCATAGACGGATGAAAGCTAAGGCTGGGAACAACGATCTGTTCATGCATATGCAGGCGTTGCCACCAGATACTGGATGCATCCCATACATGCAGGCAGGTTTTGTGTATGGACGGGAAACTGCTGTTGATCTCCTGCTGTTGCTGCGTTTCGGGGAGACTGAGGACCAGTTCCAATAATTTTTCATTCGCCCAGAGATCATACGCTGCGAAGGAGATTACTATTTGCTTCATGTTTAATCCTAATTTTGAGAAACTGGTCTGCTAAGTCAGATTCACATTAAACAATAACTTATCAATCCAAAAATAATGAATATTCAATTCCCTCTTACCGGTATCAGTTCAGTTGCCATGCATGCGGCAGGACATGAGAATGCAGAATTTTCACACCTCACACCTATCTATGCCACCTCCACTTTTACATTCGATACCGCACAGCAAGGCTCGGACCGTTTTGCGGGAGCAGATAAAACCAGGATCTACAGCCGCTGGGGCAATCCTACGTTTACCACTGCCGAAGAAACCATTGCTGCACTGGAAGCATTCGGGTTGGTGAACGAGGATGGAAGTCCGCTGAAATTGAAAGCTTTATTACATGCCAGCGGCCAGGCGGCCATGACAACCCTTTTCCTCAGTACCCTGCAGGCAGGTGATACCATTTTATCACATTTCTCTTTATATGGCGGCACCCAGGAGCTGATGAGTAAGGTGCTGGCCACCACCGGCATTAAGACCACGCTTATTAATATGCGCGACCTGAACCTTGTGGAAGATGCGCTAAAAAAAGACCCGTCCATTAAACTTGTACATATAGAAACACCCGCCAATCCTACCATCCAGTGCGTGGATATTGAGGAAGTTACCAGGCTTGCCAAGCAATACAAGCTGACAGTTTCTGTTGACAATACATTCGCTACCCCTTACCTGCAGCAGCCATTTAAATACGGGGTTGATTTTGTATTTCATTCCACCACAAAATTCTTAAACGGACACGGTTCAGCTATTGGCGGCGTACTCCTGGGAAAGGATCTCGAATTCATGCGTACCAGGGTTTGGAAATGGCATGCGTTGTTAGGCGGCAACAGCAATCCGTTTGACGCATTTTTATTAACACAGGGAATGAAAACACTGGAGCTGCGTATGGAACGCCATTGCCACAATGCCATGGAAGTGGCAGAATACCTGGCCAACCACCCCGCTATTGCGCATGTAAATTATACGGGATTATATTCCCACCCCGACCATGCTGTAGCATCAAAACAAATGCGCCACCCCGGTGCTGTTATGAGTTATGAATTAAAAGGGGGCCTGGAATCAGGCAAGCGTTTTATTGATGCATTGCAAATGTGTGTCCGTGCAGTTTCATTGGGAACCGTAGATACCCTGGTATCTCATCCAGCTACTATGAGTCATGTGGGTATCCCTCGTGAAGAACGTATTACATATGGCATCACCGATGGTTTGATCAGGATGAGTGTAGGCATTGAAAACATAGCCGATATATTGACCGACCTGGAACAGGCTTTGCAGAAAGCGTAAATATTCATCCTTTTGTCATTGGCTTTAGCCTGATAAGTGTTTACATTTTCAATCTTGCATTCCGAAACCATATTTGAGAACCACATCTCCCCCAACTGCATAGCCCGTGCACGTAAGTACCCGGCCTTTTGCGATCTCATCATCCATTAATACATCATTATGCGACATCCATACGGTACCCGAAATGCAGGTGGCCGCGCAGGTACCGCATTGACCGGCTTCGCAACTATAGGGCAATGGAATGCCCAACGCTTTTGCAGACTGCAGAATAGTTGCTGGGTATTGTGAAGTAAATTCATAGGGTTGTTGGATAAGCTTCGTAAATACCGTATGCTGCAAAATATCGGGTGGGAGTTGTTTAATAACGGGTTTTTCAATATGGAATATTTCTTTTCTGATCGCATTCTCCGGAACACCTTCCGTTCTTAATACAATCGTGATGAACCGCATATAGTCAACCGGGCCACATAAATAAACAAGCGCTTCTTTTCCAGGTTGAAAAAAATATTGGCGGGCGACGCTTTCAACTATCCCCATATTCAATCTTTTTTTCGAGAACCCGGTTGCGGCTCTGAATAAAAATTCGATGCCCAGTCTTCGGGGAAATAATTTTTGCAGTTTTATAAGCGCTTCATAAAAAATGGTTGTAGCAGGCGAGGCATTACTGTATATAAGCGTAATGGAAATAGTTTTATGCAAATGCAGTACAGTTTTGATCAGGGAGAACACAGGTGTAATACCACTACCTGCTGCAAAAAAAATCAATTGAGCATATTTCTGAATATCATCCGGCATAGTAAAAAAACCGGAAACCCCTGTGGTCAATAAGGTATCTCCCTCTTTAGCATGATCTACCAGCCACCTCGAATAGGCGCCGTTCGCAATCCTCTTTACGGTAATTTGTAAAGGCTCGCCCCATACAGGTGATGAAGAGATGGAGTAATTTCTCCTTTCCTGTTCGCCGCCGGGTTTGGTAAAAACGAAGGTGAGAAACTGGCCCGGTACATAACTGATCGGGCTGCCCGCCTCATTCTCCAATACAAATGATCTCGTATCTGCCGTTTCCGGAATGATACTTTTAATTTTGAGTGGGATAATATTGGGAACGGGCATATTAGTAATGTAAGCAATAAAATTTGCACGCAAGGGCGCAAAGGTGCAATATAGAAAAGAGTTGAGAATTAAGGTATTATTACGTAACTGGCGGATCATGAAAGCAGTTAATTTACATACTTTAACAGCGATGCATGACAGAAAATGAATTGGCAAAAATTGCTGTAACAATAGCTTTTGATATTCACTCCAACCTGGGTCCAGGCCTATTTGAGTGGGTATACGAAACTATTATGGAATATGAATTCGTAAATACTTACCATCTTTCTGTAAAAAAGCAAACTCCCCTCCCGCTTACTTGGAAAACGCAAAAACTGGACCTCGGCTTCAGAGTAGATCTTATTGTGGAAAATAAACCAATCCTTGAAATAAAATCGATAGAAGCACTTGCACCGGTTCATTACAAGCAAGTGCGTACCTATTTAAAATTAACCCCCATAAAACTTGGGCTTCTTATCAACTTCAATGAAGAACTATTGAAAACGGGGATCAAACGAATAGTAAACGGCCTTTAAAACCGCGCCTTTGCGTACCATATATTTAAAAAAACTGCCTGTCCTTTGATGACAGGCAGCTAATAAGTATACACATTTGTTCAACTACGCTTCAACACTCTTCTTCTCCCCTTGCATCAACTCCACACTTCGGTTAATAAAGTTCGTAAGTGCATTCCCTTTCAATAATCCCTGCGACAATAAAGCCAGGTCGGCAAGATTCCTCACCTGCTTGGCTTGCACTTCGGTATCACTCTCTTTTAACAGGGTTTGGTAAATAGGATGGTTACCATTCACAGTCAAAGTTACCTCATCAGGCATTTGGGCATAGAAGGCTGTCATGCCCCCTCCTACAGCGCCCATATCTTTCATCCTGCGCATGAACTCAGGGCGTGTGGCCACCACAGGCGCCGATTCAGGACTCAACCCTTTTATTTCAGTGGTAACATGAAGGTCCGAAACAGGCAGGGTAAATAATTCTTTCAGTTTCTCAACCTCCTCTTTACTTAGTATACTTTCATTGCCTTCCTGCTTATCAACCAGGTTGTCAACAATGTCTGCATCTACTCTTACAAAAGTTACATTCTCCCATTTCATTTCCATGGTATTGATGAAAGATGCATCTACCAGTGTTTCCATTTTTATCATGATATAGCCTTTGTTTCTGGCAGCCTGTATATAGGCATCCTGCTGAACAGGGTTGGTGGTATACAGGATTACCTGCTTACCGTCTTTATTTTTCTGCAATACTTCTGTGGCGGTTTTGTATTCTTCAAGGGTATGGAACTTACCATCAGTA
>JBKJPR010000224.1:0-8396 GCA_046594275.1 Sediminibacterium sp. | reverse complement strand
AAGAAAGTGATAAAAAAGTGACTTCAGAATTTGTGGAGAACCATTTAAAGATCGGTATAGACTCTTTGAAACAACTGATCAATAAAGCACAAACTGTTAGGCACCTGCGGTTTTGAGTGGTGAGTGGTGAGTGGTGAGTGGTGAGTGGTGAGTGGTGAGTGGTGAGTAAACGACAGTTTCAATGGCTACTAAATGTATAAGAAAATGTTAAAGCCAATTACCCAAAACACCTGTATTTTTTAGTCCTTCCAAAGAAATGGGAAGAGGATTATGGCGAGTGCGATGACCATGATATCAAGTCCTGCCAGCAGCGAAACCATCTGCCACCAGCCTGCCTGTATCACGGATGAGAAAGCGGAAGAAGATATCTTCATCAACAACAGTAATTGGGGAATGATAATGGGGAAACCCATAATGGCCATCAGCGCGGATTGTTGTTGTGCTCTGGCAGCAATGGCAGCCAGGAAGGTAAAGACCAGGCTGATACTCATTCCGCCCAAACAGGTTATGAAAGCAAAACGAAGCCCATTTTCCAGCGGGTTGCCCAATAGTAAAGTGAATACAACGAGGCTGAGTAAACTCATCACGATCATGAGTATGGCATTGAACAATAATTTGGCCAACACAAAATCCCTGGCTCCTGCGATAGCGTAAAAGTATAACATCCTCCCCCTGCTTTCTTGTAAAAAACTTTTGGCAACAGCATTCACACAAACAAATAGCTGGATTACCCAAAACAAGCCGTTCCATACGCTTTCATCCGGTTGCCCCATTGATAAGTAAACCACGAAAATAGTAGAAACCACGTATAAGAGTATACCATACAATGTATACTGCTGGCGTGTTTCAAGCAATATGTCTTTTTGTACCAGGGATAATATGCGGCTCTTATTTTTCATTGGCGCATTTTCTGCATCTGGGCTCGTAGGTTTCTTTCTCGCCTATTACAACCTGTCCTTCCTCTTCTGTTTTGCGGTAAGAGATATTGGCAATATTACCGCATCGCATACAGATCGCATGCAGCTTGGTAATATAATCGGCTATGGACAATAAATAGGGCATCTGCCCGAAAGGCTTTCCCAGGTAATCCATATCCAGGCCCGCCACGATTACGCGGGTGCCGCGCCGTGCCAGTAATTCACATACGTGCATGATCTCATCGTCAAAGAACTGGGCCTCGTCAATACCCACTACATCCACACCTTCGGCCAGTAATAAGATTGTTTGGGAATTATCAATGGGGGTAGACTGGATGGCGTTTGCATCATGGCTTACCACTTTGGTCTCGTCGTAACGGATATCTATGGCCGGTTTGAATATCTCGGTTCGGAGGTTGGCGATCTTGGCTCTTTTGAGCCTCCTGATCAATTCTTCAGTCTTCCCACTGAACATACTACCACAGATTACCTCTATCCATCCCCTCCTTTCTCCAGATATATTGGGTTCAATAAACATCTTTAAAATAAATTATGAAAGAAAACGTTTGTAACTTTAAGCGAAACCTGCTATTGGTAACCCCCAAATGTATTACATCCAATGGAAAGAGTGGGCACCTTGATCAATAAACTAAAAGAACAATTTGAACAGCATGCAGGTGCTGAAAAATTGGCTGTGACCGCACAACTGCTGTTGGTTGAGTTACAGAAAAACCATTGCCAGTCATCAGTGGGAAGTAAGATCTCTGTGGTTCTGCCTTCTGTTTCAGGGACCCTTTTTTCTGCAGAAGCCGAAAAGAAAGAGACTGCTGCCCATACTGTAAGAGAAACGAAAGATGTAGCCGGAAGCAATTGGTTATTTGAACCCTCAGCCGAAATACCTACCCTGGCACATCAATCGCATATTCCCCAGAAAGAACAAAAAGAACACATCCCAAAACGTGCAGAAGTATTTGAATTTAATAAGGTGCTTGCGAATGAAGTGGAGAGCCTGAATGAAAAACTTAAAGAAGAACGTGTAGAAGTAGTGAATGCACTGCAGGGGACACCCATCCGTGACCTGAAAAAAGCGATAGGGGTAAATGACCGTTATCTTTTTGTAAACGAACTTTTCAGGGGTGATGAGAATATGTACGAAAGAAGTTTGAAAACCATTAACGGTTTTAATATCTATCCCGAGGCCCAATACTGGATACAGCGTGAATTGAAAGTAAAACTCAGTTGGCCGGATAATAGTGAGACGGTAAAATTATTTGATCAATTGATCAAGAGACGGTTTTCATGAATATAGCGCATCACCTTATCGGTAGCGCCCGCCTTGCTTTTTACATACGCTTTCGATGCTTCTGATACGGTAGCCAGTTTTTCTTTTTTATCAAACAGATCTTCCAAAACCCGCTCCAGTTCCAGGGCATCTTCAATACTGAATGCACCTCCACAATCGAGCAATTCATCTGCTTCAAAATATTTATCATACACGGGCCCGAAAATAACGGGTTTACCATATACCGCTGCTTCCAGTATATTATGTATCCCATCATCTCCAAAACCACCACCCACATAACAAATGGTAGCATAATGGTATAGCCTGCTCAGCATGCCTACATTATCCATTATCAAAACATTGATAGTATCCGGAATGGCTATGGCCGAAGTGTAAGCCGCTTCATATACGGAATACAACATAGCATGTTTGTACAGGGATAAACATTCCTGGAGCCGCTCCGTTTCAATATCATGTGGTGCAATGATGAATTTTACAAGTGGATGCGTATTGGCAAAATGATCGAGTTCTTCGTCATCTTCTGTCCAGGTACTGCCAGCAACAATTGTGTCCTGCCCTTTGCAGAAATGATCTATTACTTCGAACGGCTCAAAATTTTCTGCAATCATTATCACCCTGTCGAAACGGGTATCGCCACTTGGCATTACCTGACCGCGAAAACCGATGCTTTGTAATAATTCTGCGGACGCCTGGTTCTGCACGAACAGGCAGGAAAAAAAAGATAGCATTTCGCGGTGTACGCTTCCATACCATTTAAAAAAAGGTTGGTCTTTCCGGAAGATCCCAGAGGCTAAAAGCAGGGGTATATTTCTTTGCCGCGCTTCGTGGAGATAATAATACCAGAATTCGTATTTGATAAACAGGATAAGTGAGGGTTGTACAATATTCAAAAAACGGTTGGCATGAGAGGGAGAGTCAATAGGCAAATAAAAAACATGGTCAGGAGCCTTATGATTCTTTCTCACCTCATATCCGGAAGGTGAAAAGAAGGTTAGTAGTATTTTATAGTGAGGGTATTGCTCCCGCATGCTTTCCAGTATGGGTAAGCCCTGTTCAAATTCCCCAAGTGAGGAACAATGCATCCAGATCACCGGTTGCTGATTCTTGTGAAAAGTTATGGCCAGGTTTTTGAATATTCCTCTCCGTCCCTGCAGCCATGATCTGGCTTTGGGATTGGTAAAACTTAACAGCCAGGCAGCTTTAGGATAAAACCAAATAAAAATTCGGTATAATAGCATTCAGTAAGGATTATACAGCACAAAGAAACAAATAAACTGGTTATTTTCAGTCTCCTGTAATATAGCATTTATTGCATATCATACTGCTTTTTGCAGTAATTTTGCCCGCTCTAAACAATCATGCATGATGAGGCCGATACAAATGGTGGATACCAAGTCGCAATACCTGAAGATCAAAGCAGAAGTAGATGCTGCGATCCATGAGGTACTGGACAATGCGGCTTATATTAATGGAAAGCCGGTCCAGGATTTTGCAGCACAGTTAAGTGCTTATCTGGGCGTAAAAAATACCATTCCCTGTGCCAATGGAACCGATGCTTTACAGATTGCGATGATGGGGCTTGGGCTACAGCCAGGTGATGAGGTCATCACACCCTCTTTCACCTATATAGCCACTACTGAAGTAGTGGCCTTATTAAAACTAAAACCCGTTTTCGTAGAAGTGGATCCGCGCACCTTTTGTATGGACCCGGTTTCATTGCGCAAGGCCATCACCCCTAAAACAAAAGCCATTGTACCGGTTCATTTGTACGGTCATGCTGCGCCCATGGAAGAGATCATGAAGATCGCCGCTGAATTTGATTTACATGTTATTGAAGATAATGCGCAGGCTATTGGTTGCGATTATATATTTTCTGATGGCACCAAAAAGAAAACGGGTACCATCGGAAAAATCGGGGCCACTTCTTTCTACCCAAGCAAAAACTTAGGGGCTTATGGAGATGGCGGCGCCATTTTCACCAATGATGATGAACTGGCACGTAAGCTAAAAATGATCGCTAATCACGGCCAGCAAAAAAGATATTACCATGAAATGGTGGGATGTAATTCGAGGCTGGACTCGATTCAGGCAGCAGTATTGAATATTAAACTCCGTGAATTGGATAATTATAATGCATCGCGCAAAAAAGTAGCTGATGCATATAACAAGGCTTTTGCCGGTATTGAAAAGATCATTACGCCTTTTGTGGCCCCATACAGTGGCCATGTGTACCACCAGTATACATTGGTATTGCAGGATGTGGACAGGGATGCGCTGCATAAGCATCTAACTGAAAATAAGGTGCCTTCTATGATCTATTATCCGGTTCCCGGGCACCGCCAGGAGATGTTCGCTTCATTCGGCCTGCCGCCATACAACCTGGCGGTTACCGATTGGTTAACTGAAAAGGTTATCTCTCTGCCGGTACATACTGAAATGGATGAAGAACAGTTAACCTATATTACCACGCAGGTATTAAACTTTATCAATAAATAATTTATGAAAATAGCAGTAGTTGGAACAGGGTATGTTGGCCTCGTTACAGGAACATGTTTTGCCGAAACAGGTAATAAAGTGACCTGTATTGATATTGACAAAAGCAAGGTAGATAAACTGATCAATGGTGAGATTACGATATATGAACCGGGCCTTGAAAAGATATTCCTCCGGAACCTGAAAGAGGGCCGGTTGAATTTCACAACCCAGCTTGCCGAAGGGATAAAGGATGCGGTGATTGTATTCCTTGCGCTGCCAACACCTCCGGGCGAAGATGGCTCGGCTGATCTCCGGTATGTATTAGGAGTTGCTGAAGAACTGGGAAAGATCATTACAGATTATAAAGTAATTGTTGATAAAAGTACAGTGCCGGTTGGCACGGCTGAGAAAGTACGGGCTGCAGTTGCCCTGCATTTCAAAGGAGAGTTTGATATAGTGAGTAATCCGGAATTCCTCAGGGAAGGGGTAGCTGTGGATGATTTCATGAAACCCGACAGGGTGATAATCGGTACAAATTCTGAACGCGCCAGGAAAGTTATGAGTGACTTGTATGGGCCCTTTGTAAGACAGGGCAATCCCGTTATTTTCATGGATGAAAGATCTGCCGAATTGACCAAGTATGCGGCGAATTCATTTTTGGCAACAAAGATTTCATTCATGAATGAGATAGCGCAGTTATGCGAAAAACTGGGGGCAGATGTAGATATGGTGAGAAGAGGAATAGGCAGCGATGAAAGAATAGGCAAACGTTTTTTATTTCCGGGTATCGGTTATGGCGGAAGTTGTTTCCCGAAAGATGTACAGGCGTTGATCAGGTCTTCACAGGATGTTCAATATACTTTCAAAATACTGAAGGCGGTGGAAGAGGTTAATGAAATCCAGAAATTACACCTTATTCCGAAAATAAAGGCATTCTTTGAAAATGATCTTACCGGTAAACATTTTGCTTTATGGGGACTCGCTTTTAAACCCAATACAGATGATATACGCGAAGCGCCGGCCTTGTATCTGATTGATGCATTATTGAATGCCGGGGCTACAGTTACTGCATTTGACCCTGAAGCTGTTGCCAATGTTAAAAAAACGATGGGGGATAAGATTGGGTACGCAGAAAATCAATATAGTGCGCTGGATAATGCTGATGCATTAATCATTGCGACAGAATGGAGTGAATTCCGGACACCGGATTTTGATATGATCAACAGCAGGCTCAAAAATAAAGTGATCTTCGACGGGCGTAATTTGTTTGATGTAAAATATATCTCTGATCTCGGTTATCATTATGAAAGTATTGGAAGACCATAAAATATACAACATGCCAGACAAACGGATACTGATTACAGGCGCAGCAGGTTTTTTAGGTTCTCATTTGTGCGACCGGTTCATTAAAGAAGGTTATCATGTGATGGGTATGGATAACCTGATCACAGGTGACCTGAAAAATATTGAACACCTGTTTAAGCTGGATAATTTTGAATTTTACCATCATGATGTTTCCAAATTCATTCATATCACCGGAGAAGTGGATTATATTCTTCATTTTGCTTCTCCTGCCAGCCCGATCGATTACCTGAAAATACCTATCCAGACCCTGAAAGTAGGCGCCTTGGGTACCCATAATTGCCTGGGGCTGGCCAAAGAAAAAAAAGCAAGGATATTGGTAGCTTCAACCAGTGAAGTATATGGTGACCCATTAGTGCACCCGCAAACCGAAGAATACTGGGGCAATGTGAACCCGGTAGGGCCGCGAGGCGTATATGATGAGGCCAAACGTTTCATGGAATCCATTACTACTGCTTATCATACTTTTCATGGCGTAGAAACAAGGATTATCCGGATCTTTAATACCTATGGTCCGCGAATGCGTTTAAATGATGGACGTGCGCTCCCCGCTTTTATTGGCCAGGCATTGCGTGGTGAGGACCTTACTGTTTTTGGCGACGGCAGCCAGACCCGCTCATTCTGCTATGTGGATGACCTGGTGGAAGGAATTTACCGGTTACTGCTTAGTGATTATTCCATGCCCGTTAATATGGGCAACCCCAACGAGATATCGCTGAAAGATTTTGCAGAAGAAGTGCTAAAACTCACAGGTTCTTCTGTGAAAATCGTTTATAAACCATTGCCTGTTGATGACCCTAAACAACGGCAACCGGATATAACCAAAGCGAAAGAATTATTAGGCTGGTCACCAAAGATAGACAGGGCAGAAGGTCTGAAAAGAACCTATGCATATTTCAAAGCATTACCCCGGGAAGAATGGTCAAAATTGCCCAAAGAATTTACGGGCGGGAAGAAATGAGCCGGGCCACGGTTGTTTCCCCACAACCGTTATCCCTTTTACAGAATTTAATTTTTGACTCCATGTCTAAACCACTTATAGCAGTTACCGGCAGGAACGGCCAGTTAGGCCAGGAACTTGAACAGTTGTCTGTGATGTATGCTGATAGATTTGATTTTATATTTACTTCCAGGACTGAACTGGATCTTGGTAATCCATCCACTATAGCCAATTTTTTTGAAAAGCATAAACCTGCTTATTTCATCAACTGTGCAGCCTATACTGCAGTGGACAAGGCTGAAACGGAGCAGGAAACTGCTTTTATTATAAATGCAGAATCTGTAGGTATCATTGCGCAGCAATGCCGGGCACATGGCTGTACACTGATCACCATTTCAACTGATTATGTGTTTAATGGAAAAGCCACACAACCTTATCCAACCGACCATGCAACTGATCCTGTTAATTATTACGGGTATACCAAGTGGCTGGCAGAGAAACTGGCACTGGAAAATAATGAGCGCACCATAATTATCAGGACATCCTGGCTATACAGCCCTTATGGCGAAAATTTTGTAAAGACCATGTTGCGGCTGATGAAAGAGCGTGACGAAATTTCAGTGGTAAATGACCAGGTAGGATCTCCCACCTATGCAGCGGATCTTGCCAACGCCATCCTGCGAATGGTAGTTTCACTTGAAGAAGGAAATACACATTACAATATCTATCATTTTAGCAATGAAGGAGTAATCTCCTGGTATGATTTTGCAATTGCAATACGGGATGCTTCGGGTTTAACATGTAAAATCCAGCCAGTACCTTCTTCCCAATATCCCACGGTAGCAAAACGCCCCTCTTATTCCGTACTCGACAAAACAGGGATTGTTGCAGATTTTAATATACAATTGAAAGACTGGCACCCAGCGTTTGTGGCATGTTTATCCAAATTACAGTAACGGGCATTGTAATAAACCCACTACTTTAAACTGAATAATACAATACCGTGCGATAGCTGCAAAATATCCCTGGTGTGAAGTTACTTATCAATTGTAACAGAAATGGTAGTTCCTTTGCCCGGCTCAGTTTGAATGATTAACCGGCCGTTAATGGAAGCAGCTTGTTCCTGCATACTGGTGAGGCCGGATGTTTGCTTTTCTTGTAAAGGGTCAAATCCTATACCATCATCCATAATAGACAGGTTTAGTTGGCCGCCCATATCTTCTATACTGACCTTTACTGAATCTGCGTGTGCATGCTGTATGATGTTTCTAAGCGATTCCTGGCAAATGCGGAAGAAATCTAACTTGATCTCGTCTGTTAACATCCCTTCATCATATATGCTTTCGAAGCGGCAGGGGATTTTGTTGAGGATAGTAAATTCCTTACAAAGCCATTTCAA
>JBKJPR010000144.1:0-18095 GCA_046594275.1 Sediminibacterium sp. | reverse complement strand
CCACAGCGAATGTATGTTTTCCGCTTACCCGTATCACGCCAATAGCCCCAATCCCGGGCGGTGTAGCCACCGCCACAATCGTATCATCCCAGCCGGTGAGTTGTCCTCCTGTCATGTGTTTGCTTTGGGCGCAAAAATAGAACAAAGGAGTGAGTGGTGAGTAGTGAGTGGTGAGTGATGAAAAACACACCCACTCACCACTCACTATTCCTCCTTGACCTGGAAAGTAATGCTTTGCTTGTGCCTGTAGATCACTGTGGTGCCGTTTTGTTCGGCGGGTTCCCAGCGGGGGCTTTTCTGGATCACCCTCATAGCTTCCGCTTTGGTTCCATAACCCGGATCATTCTCGGCCCTTACATCGCTGATAGCGCCTGACCTGTCTACAATAAAAGAAACGATCACGGTATAGGATGCCGGCGGTGCACCGTTCTGGCTGGGTATATCGCTGTTCAGGTTACGCTCCAGGAATTTGCGCCAGCCTTCCATTTCTCCGGCAAAACGGGCCGCCCTTTGCACGGTAATCCAGATTTTATCAATATCCTCTTCCACTTTAGGCGCTTCTGCAACCCTTGGTGATTTTTCAACGGGCGGGGCAACCACACCATCATCGTCCACTCCTGCCTGGTTAACAGTTCCGATTTTGGTATTTTCCAGTTTTTCCACTTCTTTGATCTCCTCGTCAGGTTTTATTTCTTCATCACGCACTATTTTCGGAGGGGTGAGCGTAGCTATCGCAACTTTGGGAGGTTCCTGTTTGGGTGGTGGCACAGGTGGTGGCTCGGGTTTTGTTTCTTCCTGTTTGAAATTCTGTAATTCAATGTTAGTGATCACATCATTCGCATGATCCGTTTTTTTGGCGTTGGCCACGATCGTTCCGACGATAAACAAAAGGCAAAGAAAAAATGTTCCCCCCAAGCCATACACCATGCGTTTATTGTATGACTTACGAAGATCATATGCCCCATAGCTTTTATTCCTGTACTCGAATAATATGTCGAGTACATCTGCAGTGAGAATGATTGACTTTTCCATAGTGGTTGTTTTACACTATGATGCGCAGGTGAGGATGAATCCATAGATTTTGTGAGTGGTGAGTGGTGAGTGCGAAAGAATCATTTTTAAGACAAAGAAAATATATTACCCAATCAAACACTCACCACTGACCACTGACCACTCACTACTCACAACTACCCATTCACCATTGCCCATTCACAAAAAAATCCCCGCAAAAAAAATTTGCAGGGATTTCTATATTGTTACTCCAGGAAAATTATTCTTCCGATACCTGGAATGTGATACTTTGTTTATGACGGTAGATAACGTTACGTCCGTTCTGTACTGCGGGTTTCCATTTAGGGCCTTTGGTAATTACGCGGACGGCTTCCGCTTTGGTTCCGTAACCTGGATCATTTTCAGCAGATACATCACTGATATCACCCGTTTTGCTAACGATGAAGGAAACAACCACGGTATATTTTCCAGGAGGGGCGCCGTTCTCAACCGGCAGGTCCCTGTTCAGGTTACGCTCCAGGTATTTTGTCCAGGCGGGTAAACCTCCCGGAAATTCTGCAGCAATCTGTACAACGGTAAATACCTTGTCATAGTCTTCTTCTACTTTAGGTGCTTCCACCACACCGGTTGCTTTTTCTACCGGGGGTGCCACAATACCTTCATCTTTGGCTCCTTCCTGGTTGACCGTACCGATTTTGGTATCTTCCAGTTTCTCCACTTCTTTGATCTCCTCATCGGGTTTCACCTCTTCATCCTTCACAATTTTCGGAGGGGTGAATTTGGTAATTTCAACCTTAGGAGGTTCCTGCTTGGGTGGAGGGGGCGGTGGTGGTGGTTCAGGTTTTTTTTCCTCCGTCTTCAGATTCTCGAGGGTTACGTCCTGTACCACGATCTCTGTTTTTTTATCTCCCATCGTATTGGCAATAATAGAAGCGGCAAGAAGCAATGCACATATAACAAACGTACCTACCAAAGCGTTACGGATACGCCTGTTATAGCTTTTACGCAGATCATACGCACCGTATTCCTTATTCCGCCCGTCAAAAACGATATCAAGGATATCTGCGGATAAAATTTTGTTTGTATCCATGGGTAATATCTTTTGTAATTAGATTCTGTTGATGAAATATTCCACCATTAATTTTGTGCCGCTGTGGCCCCTGATAACTTCACCAATTGTGCTTCTACCGGCGAAATATCAACCAAGGCATAACGCTTTAATACATTTATAGTCATTTCATCTAAAATGTCTATCACGTTCTTGTAGGTACACTCATCAGAAGGCTTTAATACCACTACCAGGTCCTTTTCCGGTGTACGTCTTTTTTTATCAATCAGCACTGTGCGGATCTCATGGAAATTAGACGATTTAAAATTCGAAGCGGTGTTATCTAATGAGCCTTCATAGTAAAAAACATTGTTATCTTTTCCTAACAGGATCGTGATGACGCCCGATTCTTTTGCCTTATTCTGATCCTCCGGCTTCTCGGCATCTTTTGGTAAAAAGAGACGCATAGCGGTAGCCTGGCTCATCGTAGTGGTAAAGATGAAAAACGTAATGAGCAGGAAGCCCAGATCCACCATGGGCGTAAGGTCAACCCGGGTAGATAGCTTTTTACTTTTTTTGACCCCGGGGCCTTTTTTATGACCGCCCCCACTCGAGGTATCCATTTCTGACATGTCGGTACAATTTAGGTTTCGTTGATAATTTGTTTAATGATTAGTTACTTCGCTAGTCATCCCTTTTAGCTCCCGTTTGCGTCTGTTTCCAGAGATCCGTTCCTACCGGAACACCTTCCGGGTTGGTGACCATCTGGAATTTCAGAATGTCATTCTTTTTAAAAGCATCAATCACGCTTTTAAAAGACGGGTACTTAGCCAGGTTGTCACCTTTTACCAAAACATTCATTTTCTTGCCCTGGTAGGCTGCGTATATTACCCTCATCCATTCCGTTAATTCATTACTGGATGAGTCTTTTATAGGGATGCCCGGCAATAAATTTCCTTTACGCTGGTCTTCCGGAAGCGCCAGAAAAGACGCCAGGCTGCCAAAAGGAGCGCCGAAAAACTGTGCATTTTTAAAAGCGGTCACATTCAATCCCAGGCTCCGGGAACTATTTAAAGAATTGGCAACTGCTTCCTTCTTTTCCAGATCATCCATTGAAATAAACACCTTACCGTCTTTGTCAATAATTATCTCCACGATATCCTTTGTCGGGGCCACTTTAGCAGCTACCGACTTAGGTGTGGTAACAGTGATGGCCTCCGCAGGCTTAAATTTCGTTGTCAGGATAAAGAATGACAACAACAGAAAGGCCACATCGCACATCGCGGTCATATCGATGTTTGTACTCTTCCGAGGTAATTTGGCTCTACCCATTGTTATTTATTTAATGTATTTCACAAATAAGATTCAAAACTGTTCTGTTTTCCACAAAAATCCGGAGATTATTTGTAGTTGGCAGCAAAGCTTTGTGTTAACGTGAAACCTGATTCGTCAATACCATAGGTAATTCCATCAATACGGGTAGTAAACACGTTATACATGATAATAGCCACCGCTGAGGTACCAATACCCAAAGCCGTGTTAAACAGGGCCTCAGAAATACCTTTCGATAATTCACGGGCCGCATCGCCACCACCTTCCTCACCAAGGGCGGAGAATGATTTGATCATACCCAATACCGTACCCAACAGACCCAGCAGGGTTGCCACAGATGCGATAGTTGATAAAAATACCAGGTTTTTCTCGAGCATCGGAAGTTCAAGGGCAGTTGCCTCTTCTACTTCTTTCTGGATATTCAATACCTTTTGTTCCGTTACCAACTCTGTATTGGTGATCATTTCTTTGTACTTTCTAAGACCTGCTTTCATTACATTACCCACAGATCCTTTTTGCTTATCACAGGCGGCCAGGGCTTTGTCAACATCCTTGTTGGCCAGGTGAAACTGAACATTACGAACAAATTCAGCGATACTGCCGTTACCGGCTGCTCTTGAAACAGTCAGCAATCTTTCAATACAGAAAGTCACCACTATTAAGAAACAACCAATCAGGATAGGGACAATGATACCACCCTCATACATTTTACTCAATCCGGTTTTAGGTCCTTTGTGATTAGGCCAAAAACCACCATTAGGGTCAGGCACCGAAAAGTTACTGGGTGATCCCAATGCAAAACGCCAAATGACGTAACCGAGGATAATACATGAAAGTGGCGCCAGCCATGAAATGGTGTTACTGCTCTTCTTGGGTTGAACAGAAGATGGGCTTTTTACGGCAGCACTTACAGATGGTTTTGTTTCAGCCATGATTCAATTGATTTTTGGTTTAAAAAATTACAGTTGGTTTACAAATTTGTCTCCGCAATTCTACTGAAAAATGTTTTGAAAAAACAAAACATTATTTCAACAAAATTAAAAGGGAATACAAATTAGCTATTTTATTGAATGCTACAAGCCAGATTTCCGGAAACTTTTTTCTTTTTGGCGTTTTAGCAAGAAGCGTAAGTTAGGGCAAAAATCAGAGTTTGCCATAAAATTCACCGACTGGAAAACCCTTTTCACCATTCATACAAGAAGCAGTTAAAAATCGATGCCATGCAGCAGAGACCCTTACCTTTAAAAATTATTTAAAAACTATACGATACACTTATGAAAAGAAATTTACTTGCAGTTGCGCTTCTGGCTACTACATTGGCAATGGCCCAGCGTGACACGACTGCTCCGGTGCCCAGAGGGGGATTAGGCGGTTTCCCTGGCCTGGGAGCAACCAGGCAGAACCCGAAACCCTATAAAGAGATCATCACAGACAAGGCTATCACCAAAAAAGGCCTGTTTACTGTACACAAAGTGGACGATAAGTACTATTTCGAGATCGCTGATTCTACACTTGGCCGCGAGATACTGGCCGTTACGCGCTTTAGTAAAGTAGCCGGGGGCGGTGGTAAATACGGAGGTGAGGTGGTGAACGAACAAAGCCTCAGATTTGAAAAGGGGCCCAGCAACAATGTCTTTATCCGCGTAGTTACCCTGATCAGCACTGCCGACTCTACCACGGCTATTTCAAAAGCCGTTAAGAACTCTTACCTGGATCCTATTGCTGCCGCATTCCCTATTGCCGCTTTTGGCAAGGATTCTGCCAGTGTGGTGATTGAAGTGACCGACTTCTTCAAAAACGATAACCAGATTGTAAGCCTTGACCCTAATGAAAAACGGCAGATTGGACTGGGCGCTCTCGCAGCCGACAGGTCTTATATTCAAAGTATAAATACCTATCCAATTAATACTGAGATCCGTACCGTTAAAACCTATTCATCGGGAGGTGCCGGCGGTTTCGGTGCGGTACCTGGACCTGGTGGTGGCGCTACCCTGCCTGCAGCACAGGCTGCAGGTGCAGTTACCATTGAATTGAATACTTCCATGATCATATTACCCAGAACGCCAATGCACCGCCGTTTGTTTGATACCAGGGTTGGTTATTTTGCCGACCGTTTTGTGGTGTACAGCGATGACCAGCAAAAAGTTGACAACCAGACCTTTGCTATCCGCTGGAGGTTAGAACCCAAACCGGAGGACATGGAAAAGTACAAACGTGGTGAACTGGTAGAACCCGCTAAACAGATCGTATATTATGTAGATCCTGCCACACCCAGACAATGGGTAAAACCATTAATTGACGGTATCAACGACTGGCAGAAAGCATTTGAAAAAGCGGGTTTCAAGAATGCCATTGTAGGTAAAGAATGGCCCAATGACCCCAATATGAGCCTGGAAGATGCACGGTATTCTGTGATCCGCTATTTTGCATCAGATATTGAGAACGCGTATGGCCCCCAGGTTCATGATCCACGCAGTGGCGAGATACTGGAAAGCCATATTGGCTGGTACCATAATGTAATGAAACTGGTGCATGACTGGTATATGGTACAAACCGCGGCAGTGGACCCAAAATCAAGGAAAATGAAGTTCGATGATGCACTGATGGGCCAACTGATCCGTTTTGTTTCCTCACATGAAGTGGGGCATACGCTGGGACTTCGCCACAACATGGGCAGCAGCAGCAGAACGCCTGTTGAAAACCTGCGTAACAAAGCCTGGGTTGAGGCCAATGGACATACTGCTTCTATAATGGACTATGCCCGTTTCAACTATGTGGCACAGCCGGAAGATAATATTAATGAAGTGGGACTGTTTCCGCGTATTGGCGACTACGACAACTGGGCCATTGAGTGGGGGTACCGTTACCTCGGAGAAGGCGATGTTGAAAAAGACCAGAAGATCAATAACAAATGGATAATTGACCGCCTGGCAGCCAATCCACGAATATGGTTTGGTGGCGAAGGCCGTAATGGCGATCCAAGGGCACAGACAGAAGACCTTGGCGATAACAGCATGAAAGCCAGCGAATACGGCATTAAGAACCTGAAACGCATACTACCTTCTTTGCCTGAGTGGACAAAAGAAGAAGCCGATCATTATGAAAACCTGAGCGACCTGTATACACAACTGACAGGCCAGTTTGCACGATACATGAATCATGTAACCGCGAATGTTGGCGGTATCCAGGAAACCTACAAAAGTATTGAGCAAACAGGTGACGTTTATGAGCCTACCCCAAAAGCTACGCAGAAAGAAGCCGTTGCATTCCTCAACAGGCAACTGTTTGAAACTCCTGTGTGGTTGCTGGACAGAAATATCTTGAACAAAATTTCTGGCCCTTCTACCAATGAAAGGGTTCAGAACACACAGACAAGTGTGCTGAACAATCTGTTAGATAACCAAAGGTTATTCAAACTGGTTGCAGCTACCAACCGATTCGGCGCCGGCACTTATACCATAGATGAAATGATGGATGATGTGCGCAAAGGCGTATGGAGTGAACTGAGCAACAGGAAAACGATTGATCCGTACAGGAGAAATCTTCAGAAAGCGTATGCAGAAAAACTGATTGACCTGATTACACCGGCAAATGCACCGGCTGCTCTGGTTCTGGTTATTGGTGGCCGGGTATTCGGACCAACTACAGTTAATACAAAGAATACAGATGTTACATCCGTTGTAAGAGGCCAGTTACGGACTTTACAATCTGAAGTAAATGCCGCTATACCCGGTACTGCTGATAGAATGAGCAAATATCATTTGCAGGATGTATCGGACAGAATTAAGAAAGCGCTTGATCCCAAATAAGATCTCAGATTTCGTTGATTGAAAATATGATAATCCAAAACAAAAGCCTCGCGACCCTGCGGGTCTTTTGTTTTGGATTTGGCTTAACAGTAAGAGAAAAAGGTTGGCTTACCTTTGCGCAAAGAATGTATATGCGGAACGGTTTATGTATGTTGGCGATTTTGATGGCGATGAGTGCAGGTGCACAAAAAAAGAACACCACTGTTTGGGGATACCTGAGAGACAGCGCCACCCTGGAACCGATCGTATTGGCAAGCGTTACCAACCTGAATACAGACAGAACTGTGATGACCAGCGCCACAGGTCGTTTCAGGATTGAATTAACGGAGAACCAGGTGCTGTCTTTTGCCGCGGTCGGTTATCATTTTGATACCATTCATTATAACAAGCAATACCTGCTGCAGGATACATTGGCATTGTTACTCTCCCCATTGGCGCACAACCTCGGAAACGTAACCGTTACCGCAAGGGGTATGAGCCGCTACCAACTCGACAGCATTGAAAGGAGAAAAGATTTTTTACAGGATATCGTGAACTATACCATCCCTACTGTATCGCGCGCCAATTCCGGTGCGGGCATCGCACTGAATCTCGATCGTTTTTCACGACATGAAAGGAATAAACGCAAAGCCCATGCTTTTTTTGAATCGAATGAAAAAGAAGCGTATATCAATTACCGCTTCCCGGCCGGATTAGTTACCCGGTACAGCGGGTTAAAAGATGATGACCTGCAGCAATTCATGCAGCAATACCGACCCCCTGCTGAATGGTTAAGAACACATGTTGTAGAAGAGGATATCAAGTATTATATCAATGAGAAATTAAAGTTGTACTTTAAAAGAGAGCAGAAGGGATTTTAGTGCGCCTAAGGCGGATGGAATTGAAAGCCACTCCCGGCGCGCGGCTCATAGCTCGCAGCTCATAGCTCTATTATTCATACCGAAGCGCAACGATCGGGTTTAACCGTGCAGCTTTCATAGCAGGATAAATGCCCGCTGCCAATCCTACGGCAGAACAGATAATAATACCGATGATGACCCATGCCCAGGGGACAACAAAACCAGTTTTGAGTAAGATAGCGAATAGATTGCCCACCATTACCCCGAGTATGATGCCGAACAGGGCACCGAGCAGGCTAATGATGAGGCTTTCGAATAAAAATTGCTGGCGCACATTTTTGCTTTTACCACCAATAGCTTTGATGAGGCCTACTTCTTTGGTGCGTTCATTAACGGCCACGAGCATGATATTCATCAATCCAATGGCAGCGCCAATCAGTGTGATCAATCCAATGGCGCCGGCAGAACCGGTGATGCTGCTTAAAAAGCCGATAAACAATTCTGCAAACTTATCACTGCGTTCGATCACAAAATTGATATCCTCAACAGGTTCTAATTTTCTTACCGCCCTGAATACCGAAGTGGCTTCGTCGGTAGCCACATCCAGTTCGTTCACATTTCCCACCATCACACCCAGCATGTACGAAGGATTTATATTGGAAAAATGCCGCACATTATTATAGGAGGTAACTACCATATCATCCTGCCGCATCATGGCGCTCGATCCTTTGCTTTTTAATAACCCGATAACACGGTAAGGCAGGCTCCCTATTCGGATGATCTTATCTACACATTGTTCTGGTCTTTCACCAAAGAGTTTGGTAGCTACATTACTGCCCAGTAAACAAACATTCCGTCCGCTTTGTATATCAAGGCTGTTGAGGTTCCGGCCCAGGTCAACCACATATCCGTTTACCACCAGGTAATTTTCATCCCCACCCCAAACGGTTATCTGGGGATTGGTCTTTTTCTCCCCGTAATGAAGTTCTTGTGCCCCGGGCCCGCGCCTGTACACACTGATCTTTGCATTGGGGAAATTAAAATTGGTTTTGAAAAATTCGGCTTCTTCTTTACGGATAGGCTTACCAAGGTTCGATTTCTTTTCTTTCAGTCCTCGTTTCTTCTTGGCAAAATCACCCCTTCCATTACCGCCGAAACGTACGCGCGATTCTTTAAACCGGATATTAAAGGCATTGGCGCCCATGGAAGAGAAACTTTCTTTCAAGCTCTGGTTCATGGCTTCAATAGCAGTAATGATCCCGATCAGGGCCATGATACCAAAAGCGATGATGGCAACAGTGATCCCGGTTCGTAATTTATTACTGCGAACAGTACGCCATGCCAGCCTGAGGGAATCCATTGTTGTCATGCAGGAGGAGTTATTGTAAATGTTGAATTGTAAATTTTGAAAGGGCGGTTTGCCCTTCATTCAACACCAACATTTAAAATTCAAAATAATATCCTAAAGATAAACGAGAATTTCCGACACAAACCATGCGGGCCGGTAAATATGAGGAGCGGTTAAAAATAGAACCAGTTGAGCAAAATGGAAGGAAAAATGCCGAACAGGAGAATCAATGCCGCCAGCAATAAGAGCCCGGTGGTAAAGCTTTTAGTAATGGGTTCGGTTTCAGTGCACCCTTCTTTGAAATACATAGCCTGGATAACACGGAAATAGTAGTAAACACTAACTGCAGCAAAGATCACCGCCACAATCACCAGCCACAGCGATCCGCCCGACTTTACCACAGAGGCCAGCATATAATATTTGGCAAAAAAACCTGCAGTTAAAGGGATGCCGGCCAATGATAATAAGAAGACCGTATTGGTAAAAGCAAGAACGGGTTGTGTTTTGGCGAGGCCATTAAACCCGTCAAATGTATAATCCTCCATCTTGATCAGTATCGCAAAGATACCGATAGTGGCGAGGCTGTAAGCAACTGCATATAAGAGAATGCCTTCTTTAGCCATATCGTTATTACTGTAAAGCGCAAACAGCATAAACCCTGCCTGGGCAATACTTGAATAGGCCAGCATCCGTTTTACACTTTGCTGGAATACGGCTGTGATATTACCGATGAGTAAAGTGGCAATGATCACAAAAGCCAGTAGTATTTTCCAGGTAGGGCCCAGCACTTCGGTATGCGTATCGAATAAACGGACAAAAGCAATAAAAGCTGCCGCTTTAACAATAGTAGCCATAAATGAAGTAAATACACTCGGGGCGCCATCGTATACATCAGGCGTCCAGAAATGGAAAGGCGCGGCCGACACTTTAAACCCCATAGATACAAACAACAGTATCAGTCCTGCGGATTCAAGGAAAGAGGTTTTTACCTGTCCGTTTATAGGAGTAACTCCCGAGGCCCCTAAAGTAAAGGAACCGGTAGCGCCATAGATCAGCGTAATGCCCATCAGCATAATACCAGTTGAAAAAGCGCCCATCAGGAAATATTTCAGTGAAGCTTCATTGCTTTTCAGGTTGCGCTTATCTGCGCCGGTAAGAATGTATAGAGGTATGGACAGTATTTCGATACCCAGGAACAACATCAGTAATCCATTAAAGGAAGAAAGGATGCTTACGCCACACAGAACAAAAAAGATAAGTGCATAATATTCCGCTGTGTTCACTCCCACTTTTTCAATGCCTTTCCCACTAAGCAATACATAGATAAGCGTTGATGCGATAGCAATAGAATTAAAAAACATACCAAACTTTTCAAAGTTCAGCATGGAATAAGTATTGATATGAATTACACCGATGCCATACGTATTCAGCAGGTTGGCCAGCAGCAGCAATGATAATGCCACCACCGCTATAGAAGTAATAACGGATCTGTTTTTGACCACGATGCCGCTAAACATCATGACAACACCCAATAAAGCAGAAACGATGATTGTATTCATAAAACTTATCTTGAAGCAGGTACACTAACAGCACACTTGCTTAATTCAACATTAACGATGTAACATGACCGCGTTGACTGTGTCTTTTGTCAGGTTGATCATGGGTTGCGGGTACACGCCCAACACCAGCACTATAATGGCCAGCGCCACTAATACCCATTGCACATTGCTGCTGATATCTGTGGCATTGGCTGTGGCAGCAACCGTATTTCCATATAATATCTTCTGAATCATATTCAAAGTGTATACGGCTGCCAGGATCACACTGATACCCGCAATGGCAGCCATCCAGGCATTATACTGGAACAACCCGTTGAACAGTAAGAACTCACCCACAAAAGAATTGGTCAGGGGGAGGGCAATATTGGCCAGTGCCATTAACACCAGCAGTATAGCCAGTACGGGCGCTTTTTGCGCAAGGCCACCCAGTTCGCTCAATTTTCGCGTACCCAGTTTCTGTTCAATCACATCGGCGATGATCCATAACCCTATCACGTTAACGCCGTGGTTAAACATTTGTATCATCACCCCTTCCAGTCCCGTGTCATTGTGTGCAAACATGACGGCACTCATCAGGCCAATATGGGCAATGGATGAATAAGCGATCAGGCGTTTGATATCATCCTGCCGTATGGCAATCAGGGAAGCATACAACATGCCGGTAACAGAAAGAATAATAATAAGATTACTGAACTGAACCGATGCATGCGGGAATACGGGCAGCAGCCAACGGATTACGGCAAATATCCCCATCTTGACCATAATACCGCTCAATACCATAGTAGCAGCAGTGGGCGATTGCTCGTATGCATCGGGCTGCCAGGTATGAAACGGGAATATGGGCATTTTGATGGCGAATGCGATGAAGAATAACCAGAAAATAAAAGCTTCCGGTTTAGCCGCAAGTTTGATATTATAAAAAGACTGTAACGCAAAAGAGTGATCAGTTGTATGAAAGTACAGGTACAATATACCGACCAGCATTAGCAAGGAACCTATAAACGTATAAATAAAAAATTTAAACGTTGCCGCAATCCTTTTTTCACCACCCCAAATGGAACAGAGAAAATAAACAGGCACTAAGGCAAGTTCCCAAAAGAAATAAAACAACAGGGCATCACCTGCCAGAAATACACCGATAAGCCCGGCCTGCGTCAATAGCATCAAGGCATAAAAACTACCCGGATTCTTATAATTGTTTTGCCAGGTAGCGGCAAAGATGACAGGAAAAGAAACCGCTGTTAACAGGCATAACATTTTGCCCATGCCATCCATCATCAGGGTGAAGCGTGCGCCGAGATCCGGGAGCCATGCAGCATCAAATGCGAGCTGATGTTTGGGATAGAAAAATATACCTGCTACAGCAACCGTTAGAGTGACCCCAGATGATAACAGGGCCCAGCTTTTGGCCGCACCCGATTCTTTCAGGAAAAAAGCTACCAGGCCGGTAACCAATGGGACCAATATGAGTAAAACAGGGATCATATTCTTTCTTTATCGCGACAAAACCTTATTAAAATATTTTACTGAAAAAACGCATGATGGTAATATCATTGAACCAGATCAGGATGAACACCACCATTGCCAATACCATGATCAGGATATAATTACCCACCTGGCCACTCTGCAGTAACCTGAGTTGCCTTGAGCTGTAACCCACCAGTTTGCCCACTCCGTTCACCAATCCATCAATACCGCTTTTCTCAACAATGTTCTTGAAAAAACCTGCCAGTGCATGTAATGGGTTTACAATAATGCTGTTGTACAATTCATCAACATACCATTTATGTACTAGCGCTTTTGAGAGGCCTGTCTCTTCTTCCTGTTTGAGTTGATAGTTTTGATAAGATCGCACCGCAAAGAAAATAACCACCAGGATGGCCAGGGTTGAGCCGCCCATCATCAGGTATTCCTGTGAAGCTCCTATATGATGGTGTTCCACCAATCTGGTTGATTCAGCAAAGACAGGGGCCAGGAAATGTTCCAGGCTATGGGCATTCGCAGCAAACACTTCAGGTATGCCCACAAAGCCTCCGATCACGGATAAAACCGCCAGTACGATGAGCGGGAATGTCATTTGCCAGGGGCTTTCATGTATTGGGTGTTCCCGCTCATGTGTGCCGCGGAATTTTCCGAGGAAGGTAAGCGTGTATAAGCGGAACATATAAAAAGCGGTCATCAGCGCGCCACCTACGCCTATAAAATAGTACAGTGGGTTCTTTGCAAAGGAGGCTGTTAATATTTCATCTTTTGAGAAAAAGCCGGAGAATGGCGGGATGCCCGCAATGGCCATACAGGCCAATAAGAAAGTGATATGCGTGATGGGCATGTATTTTTTCAGTCCGCCCATTTTACGGATATCCTGTTCATGGTGCATGGCATGGATAACAGAACCCGCGCCAAGGAATAATAAGGCTTTGAAAAAAGCATGGGTCATTACATGAAACACAGCGCCGGTGTATGCGCCAACACCAAGACCTAAAAACATATATCCCAACTGGCTCACCGTAGAGTAGGCCAATACTTTTTTAATATCATTTTGCTTCAACGCTATGCTTGCAGCAAATATGGCTGTGGCCAACCCAGTCACCGCCACCAGTGTTTGCGTTGCGGGGGCCATGGTATATAAAATATTACTGCGGGCAATCATATAGATACCGGCAGTAACCATTGTAGCAGCATGGATCAGGGCCGATACAGGCGTTGGACCCGCCATCGCATCGGGCAACCAGGTGTACAAAGGAATCTGTGCACTCTTCCCCATTGCGCCGATAAATAATAAAGTGGTGATAGCAGTAATATCAAAACTGCTGAGTTGGGATACATTGGCAAACACATCGCTATAAGAAGCAGTACCCAGTTTTAATAGTAACCAGAACAAAGCCAGCAGGAAGCCGAGATCGCCGATACGGTTCATCACAAATGCTTTTTTCGCCGCGTAGTTGTAATTGTCATTCTTAAACCAGAAGCCTATCAGCAGGTAAGAACAAAGCCCCACACCTTCCCACCCAATGAACATGATTACATAGTTAGCCCCTAAAACCAGTAATAACATAGAGAACACGAACAGGTTCAGGTAAGCAAAATACCGCCCGAAATGTTGCGGCTCTTCATCCTTCATATACGCGGAAGAATACAGGTGTATCAAAAAACTAATACCGGTGATGATCAAAAGAAACAGGGATGACAATTGATCAACCTGGAAGGCAAAAGGTATCTGAAACCCCGAAACATCGATGAAATTAAATAGTGTATGCACACTGCCACCGTTGGCCTTCACCTCAAAAAACAGCAGCAGGCTCACTACGAAGGAGCCCAGTATGGTGCCACAGCCTACCACACTGATCAATGATTTCGACATCAACTTTCTTCCCAATCCATTGATCAGAAAACCCAGCAGCGGAAATAAAGGAACTAAATAAACAAGTTTGCTCATACCAGATTCCCCCTTCAGAGCCTGTCCCGCCAAAGCGGGAGGGCCAGGGTTTTAGTTTTTCAACCGGTTCAAAAAATTAATATCCACCGAATGCGTATTCCTGTACATCATCACAATAATGGCCAATCCTACACTCACTTCTGCCGCGGCCACCACCATAATAAAGAATACAAACAATTGTCCTTCAATACCCGCTGTACTCTCCGGCGCCCTGGCAATGGCGGCTCCATGATGCATTTTTGAAAAAGCCACCAGCAATAAATTCACCGCGTTCAGCATCAGTTCCACGCACATAAACACAATAATAACATTACGTCTTGTCAGCACCCCAATGATGCCGATGCTAAACAACGTTAAACAGAGATAGATATAATATTGTATAGGCATATCCCAAACCCCTAAAGGGATCATTTTATTTTAAATAAATATTGTTACCCCAACTCTCCCTTTAGAGGGCTGGGGGATTATTTCTTCCCAATTACAACCGCTCCAACCATTGCACTTAAAAACAACACACTTGTAATTTCAAAGGGCACTACATATTCACTGAATAATACCTTGCCGAGGTTTTTGATCAATCCAATATTACCCTCATTCATCAACGCTTTTTTCCCGTTCATATCTGTTGTCTGGCGAACCAGCGACACAAATACCATTAAAAAACAACCACCTGAAATTACGCCGGCCAGTGTCATCCATACATGTTTTTGTGGTTCTGTTTCAGCATTCAGATTCATCAGCATGATCACGAAAAGGAACAGTACCATGATGGCTCCCGCATATACGATCAGGTTTACAATAGCCAGGAACTGCGCATTCAATAAGATATAGTGACCTGAAATGGGAAAGAATACTGCGATCAGCCACAATACACTATGCAACGGGTTCTTGCTCACCAATACCATAATGGCACTGAAGATGGCCAAAGCAGAGAGAAAAAAGAATAATATTTCCGTAATACCCATGGTTATTAATTAATAATTGATAATTAATAATTGATAATTAATAAGCGGTTTCCCAAATACTAATTATTAATTACTAATTATTAATTCGACGCCGTTGTTGGCTGATCTTTCCCTCTTGCCTTCGCATACGCTTCCGGTTCGGTCTTCGGGTCAGGTATCAACAAATCCTCTTTCCCATATATGAATCCCTTACGGGTAAAATTAGCAGGGGCAAAAGTTTCGCTGAGATAGATCGCATCTTTGGGACAGGCCTCCTCGCAAAATCCACAGAAAATGCATCGCAGCATATTGATTTCGTATTTAGCCGCATATTTCTCCTCCCGGTAGAGGTGTTCTTCACCGGGTAAACGTTCCGCGCCTTCCATGGTGATGGCTTCTGCCGGGCAGGCCACCGCGCACAAACCACAGGCAGTACAATTTTCACGCCCTTCCTCATCACGGTTCAACACATGCAGTCCACGAAACACAGGACTAAACGGCCGCTTTTGTTCGGGGTATCGGATAGTGGGTTGCTTCTTAAAAATATGACTGAACGTAATCATCATTCCCTTCAGGATAGCTGGCAAATACAGCCTCTCCAGAAAGTTCATGGGCTTACGCCCCACCGTTTTTGCTCTGTTTGTTAATGCCTGCATGTTTTATTTCTCCCTGCTGCTAACCCTTCAACAATCCGCTGAAAGGTCAGCAAAGCTATTTTTATAAGGTATGGGTACCAACTTTATCTCTCTGTTCTGCTTCGTTGCCCGCCCGGATGAAACCGTTCGGACGGGCGTCGCACACTTGTACTTACAGCCCGCAACTCAGTTTTTTGTGAATGGGCAATGGTGAATAAGGCTCCAAGCCAACCATTGACTATTCACTATTCACCACTCACCATTCACCACTCACCATTCACCACTCACCACTCACGATCTCCCCTGCCACCACAATATCACCGCCCCGGTAACAAGCATATTCACCAATGCGAGCGGTATTAGTTTCTTCCATCCCAGATTCATCAACTGGTCGTAGCGGAAACGCGGGATGGTCCAGCGGATCCACATGAATATGAAAATAAAGATCACGATCTTGGTCAGTAAGGCGCCAATACCCAGTATCGCTGCTATGTTTGGAGCCAGGGTGCTTTCATCTAAGAAAGGAATATCATATCCCCCAAAGAAAAGCGATGCCAGGATGGCGCTGCTCATGATCATGTTCACGTATTCCGCAAATAAATAAAATCCAAGTTTCATGGATGAATATTCCTGGTGGTAGCCGAAGTTCAGTTCGTTCTCTGCTTCAGGCAGGTCGAAGGGTGTACGGTTACACTCGGCCATTGCACAGATAAAGAATATCAGGAAGCCCAATGGTTGGTAAGCGACGTTCCATAAATGTCCGCTTTCCATTTGCTGCTCTACAATAGTTTTCAGGCTTAAAGAACCAGACACCATCAGAACGGCGATCAGTGAAAGTCCCATCGCCAGTTCATAGCTGATGGCCTGTGAGGCTGCGCGTAATGCGGCCATCAAGGAGAATTTATTGTTAGAGGCCCAGCCCCCGATCATTATTCCATAAACGCCCATGCTTACTACACCAAACACATACAATATCCCGATATTGATATCTGCAATCTGCAGGTCAATATCCCTGTCAAATATTCTTACATGGCTGCTCCAGGGGATGACCGCACAACTCATCAGCGCGGCAGTCATGGCAAGACCCGGCCCCAGGATAAATAATGCTTTGCTGGAACTGTTGGGGATGATCTCTTCTTTCATGATCAGTTTCAATCCATCCGCAAACGGCTGAAGCAAACCAAAAGGACCCGCGCGGTTAGGGCCTGGCCTGTCCTGCAATACCGCCGCTACTTTGCGCTCAGCAAAGGTGGTATATAAGGCAATGCCCAGGCTCGCAAACACGATGATCGCGATGAGCACCAGTTTTTCGATCATTAACAGCCAGTCAATAGCAAGTAATATCATTTATTCAAACGCATTTAAAAGTTTTTGAACTTCCTGTTCCAGAAAAACTACATCTTCCGACAGCAACTTCCAAACTATCATAAAATCAATTCCAAAATATTCATGAACCACAAGATGACGGAAACCGATAATTTTTTCCCATACTATATTTGATGCCCTTTCTCTTGTTTCTACTGTTATGTTATTTGCCGCTTCTCCAATTATTTCTAACCATTTAACTACAGCCATCCGAAGAATATGATTAGCAATAAATTCTTCCTTTGAAACATCTTTAGTTGCACTGGAAATTTCCAGGATACAGTCAAAAATATGACCCAGTCTTTCCTTGTCCCCGATTCTACCTCTCATACATTAAAGTCATATCTTTTTCTATATATGGCCATAGCCGTTTATTCACCCAGCCTAGGCTCACAATATCTACTTTTTTATTAATTGCATCTGCTAAGTCCTGCCGCCATGAGAAAAAATCCATTCCCGGATTTTTGTTGTAATCTAATTCAACCAATACATCAACATCACTGTCTGCATCCGCTTCTCCTCTTGCATAAGAACCAAATAACCAAGCCTTCTTCACCGGTTTTTCAGTAAAGTATTCTATGACTATCTTTTGTATTTGCTCTTTTGTCAATATCACTATTACCCGGTTGTATTAAAAGTTTCACTTGTTGCAGGCCCTTCTATCATACTTAATTCAACAGTAGGCTTATTCACCTCGCTCACCGTGTGAATATCCAGCATTATTTTCGGATGGCGGCCATCATGCACCGCTTCAAATATTTCTAATGGT